>JAGPGE010000009.1 GCA_018056145.1 Armatimonadota bacterium | reverse complement strand
CGCCGGATCTGTTCCATGGCGTACCGGCAGGCATCCTGCATGCCCACGTTGGCGCGCCCGCTGGAAACCCATTCGAGCCCCGCGATCATGGGGGCGAAAAGCAGGGCGAACAGGATCACCATGATGGCCAGAGCGACCATCACCTCGATCAGGGTGAAACCTGTACACCTTCCGCCGGCGATTCTCACCACACTACCACCTTCTTCAAGACTGGCGTACACCGCTCCAACTCTCCACTTACCCGTCGTCATCGGCTCGCTCCCCGGTTCACCATCAAGGCACCGGGTCATCGGACGGCTTGATGCGCCAGGCCTCAGCCACATCAACGCCGTCCTGAAGCAGCGTGGCATCCATCCGGTGCACGGAACCATCCCAGAAGAGCACCTGGTACTGACCCTCGCCACCCTTTGTGATGGTTGGGGCGTGGTAATTGCACCACGTCACAACCGTCGTATCATCCGGATGCCACTCCCGCGAGAACTCCGGAATCAGGCTTGTGCTCGGGCTAGGCGGCAAGGGCGCAAGCTGGCGCCGAACATCCGGGTCCGTTGAATCCCTGCGCAGCCCACGGCTGGTCAGGTACTTGGACTGATTCTCAACGCCGTATTCGGTCGACCCATCGCACATGGCATCGTCGTCGAGGTTCATGTAGCTGAACGAGAAGAGGGGATCGCCCTCCGGGTGCTTGGAGTCTGCCGGGCAGTGCAGCGAACTCTCGCCCGACAGGTACCCGCTCTCGAACAGCGCCTGCAGCCCAGGCCCGAAGTAAGCGCCCGTGCCTGCGGGATCCGGGTAGTACGGCGGGACGCAGCCTTCGTCCAGAACGTACATCTTCAGCGCCTGGTTGATCCGCTGCATCCGCGTGGCGCATCGCAGGCCCTTGTTGGTATTGGCCAGGTTGCGGGCGACGGGCACGGTGATCGCCACAAGGGCTGCGGCAATGCCCATGACGACCATCAGTTCAATGAGTGTGAAAGCTCGATTGCGTCGCATCCGCCTCATCCCAGTCTCCCTTCGGGCGCAACATCCAGCATGCCCCGGACGGCTAGATCTCCGAGGTCGGGAACATGATATTCGCCACGTCGAACCTGCTGACCCGTCCGTCCTCGGTGCGCCACCACCCCACGATCCGCGCTGACGCACCCGTGACCTCGTACAAACCCATGACGTTGGAATGGTTGAGCACGAACCCGAACCCCAAATTGGGGTCGCCGAGGTCGGAGATCACATGGACCTCGTTGGATACCGGGGTCGGCTGGCCGTCACCCGCATCATACGTGTAGTCCACTTCCACCGCCTGGTCCTCAAGGTACGCCGGGAAATCACACAGGTAGTAGTAGTTCCCGCTGGCCGCCGCCTGAGTGCCGATGCGGAACCTGCGGTGCTCCCAGTTGGGCAGGTATGCATTCGCCGGGTGGGTCAGGGAGTCGACTTCAACGAACTCCGTCGGGGCCTTCTGCACCTGGATCGTGTGTTCATCCGCGGTCCGGTAGTAAATGCGAATTGGATGGCCGGCGCGGGCGGTGCCCGACGCTCCAGTCACCACGGAACCGTTCATCCAGAACTTGCCCCGGCTGAAATCCACCTCGGTGATGGCGCCCGTCCCATCACTGTTGTCGTCCCAGACCCAGGTGGCGCCGTCCGTAAGGTCCACGACAAGAAGCCACACATCCGCGATGTCGGTGCCGTCCAGCGCGTTAGCGACCAGGGGATACTCGTCACTCAGACCGTCGAAGTTCAGGTCGATCTGGTACGGCGGCGCGGACGGCACCCGCTTGTCCTCGAACATGATCTTCGCCCGGCGAGAGGTGCCCTCGGCCTGCAGATCCTCCCGGCGCACGCGGTAGTCCACCCGCAGCTTCGTGCCGGCTGCTGTTGCCGGGAAGTAAATGCTCTGCCCTGCCGTTGCGTCAACCCAGCAGACGCGACCGGCGATGGTTGCCGGCGGGCCGAAGCTGCAGGCCCAGGGATACCGGGCGTAGGCCCTGACACTGCCCGGCACAACTCTCCCACCGCGGCTCGCGACGGCCTGAACGTAGCTGCCCGAGTTCGGCACGAGCTCTCCGTTGGCGCGCCGGATGATGCCTCCGGGCAGCACCCAGTCGTAGTAGACGATGGCGCCATTGTTCCCGCCGCCGGGGCCGTTGAAAAGGAACTGGCCATCCGTCCGCAGGTAGAACTCGCCATCGCGCGGGGTAGTGTTTGCCCCCGGGTCCCGGTAGGCTTCTTTCATCTCGCGGAAGGAATGGACCACCGGCACCATGCTGGGGTCCACGAGTCCGAGCTTCGGAACGTAACACGGGTACCCACCAGGGGTCGGCGGCGCGGGAACGGTCACGCGCTCCCCATAGACCTCGATGAAGTCATCCCGGCTGTTCAGCGGGTTGGTCCCCGTTAGGTTGCTGTCCGGGTCATCCGGACTGCTGCCGGGCTCAACGGCGTCAACCTGAGTGTAGTGCGGCGCCGTGGCGTCGGGCAGCTCAAGCTCGCCGCTGCGGTAGCCTTCGGCAAGGCGCTGCGTCGCACGGCTCATGCTGGTGCGCGTCTCTTCATCACTGATGCTGCGCGAGAGTTTCGGGAAAAGCGCTGCGATGGCGTACACGCCCACGAGGAGCACAATCATTGCGGCAAGCAGCTCGACCAGGGTCAAACCCCGGCGGGAACCCAAGCCCGCGCCAACATGCCTCGCTCGCTGGTGCCACATCCGTCGCCCTGTGCTCATTGCTCGCATCTTGCTCCTCCACTGCTTCGCGGATTGAGCCCCGCACGCCCACTGCGCCCACAAAAAAGGGGCTGCAGACGATGCTTCGTCGCCGTGCCGGCAACCCCCAGCATCGCTGCGCCCCTCCGCGTTACTCCTGTATCTTCCAGGCGGATGCCCCGCCTGACACCACATTCGTCATGGGCCCGTAGTCCACCGTCTCCGCCTCGCCCCCGAGCCTTACGATGACATCGCGCCACTTGCCGGGCTCCGGATTGCTGTCGGTCTCGTCGCGCCCGTACCATTTGTGATGGGCGCGGCAGCGGCAGACGATGGTGTTATCAGGGGCCCGCGGGTTGGCCAGGCGCGGGTAATGTCGCCACTTCTTGCCCTCGGATGCCAGCCAGGCCGGCACCGCCCCGCCCTGCGGCACAAGCATGTTCCAACCCGGCGGAGTGAGTGATGAATCCCACCACGACTCGTCCCAGCCGTTGTTGCTGTAGCCGCCGTAGTTGTAGGTGATCAAGCACAGAACCGCCCCGTTGCCCACCCCGCCGGCAGCCGCCTCAAACCGCCAGTAGTCCGCCTGGGTGGAGTCGGTGAAGGAGCTGTCGGCGATCCCGTGGATCAGCCCGTTGTAGGTGCTGTAGTTCTTGGGCTGATTGCTGACGCCGCGCAGATTTGAGGCGTCATTGGGGCAGACGAGGTTCGCGTTGGAACTCAGGTAGTCCGGGTACAGAGCACTGACGCCGCCCATGTACATCCAGGCGGCATCGTCGAAGTAGGGCCTGAAAGGATAGCGGTGATAGTCGGTCTTGTACGCCCGGAGCGCTGTGGTGATCTGCATGAGGTTCGCCGAACAACGTCCCTGGCGGGCCTTCTCCTGGACGCTGCTGATAACGGGCATCAGGATGGCAACCAGGATCGCGATAATCGCGATTACGACCAGCATTTCGATCAGGGTGAATCCGGCTGTCTTCCGACTGTTCATCTTGAGGGCAGGCCCCCTTAGGCTTTCGGGCCGGGCGCATGGCGGTTTGCACCGTTGGAAAGCACACAACTTGCGCGCAGCCACTGACTGATTACCCGCAACCGTCATTCACTAAACCTTCCACGGCAATTGTGCGTGTCTTGAGAATACCACATGTCCCCCAGCGTTGTAGCGTCTTGCGCCATGGTTCAGCGGGTTCATAGCCCATGGTATCAACCACCGTAGCGGCTGACTACCCATAATCCGACCTCAGGGAAAAGCAAAAGAACAATCCCACCCAATGCCAGCATTGGACCAAAGGGTATGTATTCCCCGCGTCGCCGAAATCCAAACACCATTAGGAAAATCGCGACCACTGCACCAACAACCACCGAAACCACGAACCATGCTGCGAAAAGCCACCCCGGTCCGAACAGCGCCCCCATCGCTCCGGCGAGCTTCACGTCCCCGTACCCGAGCACAGGCTTGCCGTACACGCGCTCGAAGACCCAGCTCACGAACATGAACACGCCGCCGCCCAGGCAGATGCCGATCAGCGATGACGGCAGGAACGCGGTCTTGTTCGCGCCCGCGATCTCCTGGGTATAGGCCAGCGCGTGGGTGACAGGCCAGCCCTGCGCCGGCTCGCCCGGTTGCAGGCCGCCGGCCCCGTGCCAGAGCAGGTTGTACGCATTCACGCCCACACCGATGAGCATGATCGCGATAGCAAGCTCATCCGGAATGATCATGTGGTCGAGGTCAATGAAGAAGATCACGAGGAGACAGCAGGAGACAATGAAGACCAGCAGCGCATAGACTGAGCCGCCGAAGGCCCAAGCGCTGCCCACCAGAAGCAGACCTGTGAGCAGTTCCACAAAGGCATACCGGGGACTGTACGAGTGGCCGCAATGGCGGCACCGGCCGCGCAGGAGGACGTAGCTGAGGATCGGGAACAGGTCGATGATGCCCAGCCGGGCGCCGCAGCTCATGCAGTGGGAAGGCGGCGCTACGATGGACTCCTGACGCGGCCAGCGGTAGATGACCACATTCAGGAAGCTGCCGATGACAGCGCCCGTCACGAACAGCAACGCCCACACGACCGGGTTGTCAGGCAGATAGACCATGGCGCGCCCACATGAGCCCATCAGGGGCCGGGGATGGTGGAAGGGCCGCGCGGTCACGCGGCCGGGCGCTTAGATGATAGCCGCCGCCCCGCTCAGAGGTCAAGCGGCGAAAGCACGCGGGGTCTGACCGCGAAAAGTCGTTGGGGCATACCCTCCGGGCGCGATCCCATCACCGACCACGCGCTGCAATACCGCAGGCCGTTGCCGTAGCCTCACAGCCCGCGAAGCGGGACTCAAGGCAATAGTCAGGACCGGAAGGCGCGAACACGCTCAGGCCGGCGATCAGATGACGGGTGATTACCCACAAAATCGGGGCCGGCCCACGGACGCGACCCGTACCTCCCTCAATGCCCATGGGTCACGGGTGGTCCGCAACGCGGACCGGGCCCCGTGACACCGCGCGCACCCGACCGCGCGGCGCCGGGACCTGTCTACCACGGCCAGTCCGTGTAGCAGTCCAGCGCCTGAAGACCCAGAACACACAGGCCGAACAGAATGATGGTGTACGCAATCTTCACCGTGTACTGCCCGTCGCCGAACACGCGGATGCTCCCTCTGATGGGTGCCCTGGGTATCTCGCTATTGTCACAGGCAGCAATCGGCATGCCAAGAGGGGAGACAGAACCGGCCGGACTGCGCGAAGCAGTCCGGCCGAAGGGGAGCCTTCTCTAGCCGAGCCGCTACTGGGAAAGCTCGGAGATAATGCCGATCAGTGGCAGGAACATGGCCACGACGATGAAACCGACGACCACACCCAGGAACACGATAAGCACGGGTTCGAGCGCGGCGGTCAGCGATTCCAGGGCTGCGTCAACTTCACTCTCGTAGAAGTCCGCGACCTTCTCAAGCATCTGGTCCAGCTGTCCGGTCTCCTCACCGATGGTGATCATCTGGACGACCATGGGCGGGAACATGCGGGAGTTCGCCAGCGGGTCGGCAATGGTGTCACCCTCACGAATACTCGTGCGTGACAGGAGGATCGCGTCGGCGATGACGTCATTGTCAACGGTGCCCGCAACGGTCTCCATCGCCTGCAAAATCGGAACGCCGGAAGCCAGAAGCGTCGAGAGTGTGCGTGCAAAACGGGCCACGGCGATCTTGTGGTTCAGTGATCCGAATACCGGCAGGCGCAGCATGAGCGTATCATAGTACCGTTTGCCCGTTTTCGTAGCCCTTAGACGGTTGATCGCCATCACCAGGGCCACCACGATGATCACCATGATGTACCATTTGCTGGTCATGAAATTGCTGACCCGCATCAGGATGAGGGTGGGCATCGGGAACTGGTCTTCGGTCATGCCAAGCTCGAGGAACAGAGCCATGAACTTGGGCAGGATGAAGGTGACCAGGAAGGTCACAATACCCACAGCGACGATCATAACCAAGACCGGGTAGGTCATGGACGACTTGACCTTGCGGCGCAGTTCAAGGTCTTTCTCAAGGAAGCCTGCGAGGCGGTCAAGGGTCTCGTCAAGCACACCGCCGACCTCGCCGGCGCGCACAAGACCCACTGCCAGGTTTGAGAAAACCCGGGGGAAGCGTGCCATGGAACGTGAGAGCGTTGCGCCACCCTCGACCTCCGCCTCGATCTCCCGAATGATCTCTTTCAGACGCGCACTGTCTGTCTGCTGCTCAAGAACGTCCAGGCAGCGGACCAGCGATACACCCGCGTTGATCATGGTAGCGAACTGTCGGCAGAAGATAGACAGGTGACGCAGGTTCACCTTGCCGCCGAATAGGCGACGCTTCGTCTTGCTCCTGACTACGGTGGCCGCCTTCTGTTCCTGGACGGAACTGACCATCAGTCCGCGCTGGCGAAGCTGATCCACCAGCGCCTCCTTGGTCTTCGCGTCCATGGACCCCCTGTGCTCCTCCCCGGTCTTGTCCCTGGCCACGTACTCGAATGTTGGCAAGGACCTTCACATCCTCTCTAGCTCACCGCGGTAGACTCCGCGCGCTATGCGGAGCGGAGCTCACTGCTGCAAAACGCCTCGCTCACACTTCCGTTCCATGAATCAGCTTCTCGAGCTCGTCCGGGTTGTGCGACCGGCGCATCGCCATCTCGTAGGTGATGAGGCTCTGCTTGTACAGGTCGCACAGCGCCTGGTCCATCGACTGCATTCCGTGCTCGCGACCGGTCTGGATGATGGAATGCATCTGGTGGGCCTTGTTTTCGCGGATGAGGTTGCGGATGGCGGAGGTCGCCACCATGACCTCGATCGCTGCGACACGGCCTTTTTCGCCGGCGCGCGGCAACAACTGCTGGGACAGGATCGCGACCAGGTTGTTCGAAAGCTGGACGCGAATCTGCTCCTGTTCATTGGCTGGGAACACGTCGATCATGCGGTCAACGGATTCCGCCGCGTTGTTCGTGTGCAGCGTGGCCATGACAAGATGACCCGTTTCCGCGCAGGTGATGGCCAGCTGGATCGTGGCCAGGTCGCGCATCTCACCCACGAGGATGACGTCGGGGTCTTCGCGCAGAGAAGCACGCAAGGCGGCGTTGAAGGACAGAGTGTCCTGGCCAAGCTCGCGCTGGTTGATGATCGACTTTCGGTGCCGATGCAGGTACTCAATCGGGTCCTCAACAGTCAGGATGTGCTCGGCGCGCTCCATGTTAATCTCATGGATGATGGACGCCAGCGTGGTGGACTTGCCCGAACCGGTGGGGCCTGTCACCAGCAGCAGTCCGCGTGGCCGGCGCGCGAGTTCCTCGATGACCGGCGGCAGACCAAGCTGCTTGATGGTCGGAATCTCCTGGGGGATGAGACGTAGGGCAGCGGCCACATTGCCGCGATCCCGGTACACGTTCACCCGGAATCGGGCGACCTGGCGCATCTGGTAGGAGCAGTCCAGTTCGAGGTCGGTCTCAAACCGCTGAATCTGGTCGTCGGTGAGCACGTCGTAGATCATCCGCTGGACAATGGGCGGAGTGAACTTCTCATACCGCATGGGACGCAGTTCGCCGTCAACGCGGATCATTGGCGGCAGCCCAACGCTCAAGTGCAGGTCCGAGGCGTTGTTCTCAACAACGATCTCTAACAATTCGTCGATGTGGACGTCATCGAGGGGCCGAGCCTGGGGTTTCTGGGCGGCAGCCCTCTGCTGCTGCGCCGCGGCGGTGCGAGCCATTCCAGGGCGCGGAGCACCGCCCGGTGCACCGTTTGTGCCCGAGGGCGGAGATCCGGCTCCGGGGGGGCCTTGCTGTACCATTGAGTTCCTCCTGATCGTCTGCGGACGCGGCCAATCGGCCGCACGTTTACGCCTCCAACAGCCTGCCTATGCGGCGCAGCCCCGACGCGCCTTGCTCCCCTTATCCGCTGTAACTGCCCGCGGTGAAGACGATACGGGTAAGCTCTTCCACGGTGGTGACGCCTTTGAGTACCTTGCGGAAACCGTCCTTCTGCAGAGTGACCATCCCGGCCGCGAGCGCGGCTTCCTTGATCTGACCCGCGGACGCGCGCTTCACGATAAGCTCGGCGATCTCCTGGTTCATGGTCATAAGCTCATACACGCCGATGCGGCCGCGGTATCCGGTCTGGCGGCAGTTCTCACAGCCGCGGCCATGGTAGAAGACCATGTCCCGGTTCTCAGGCGCGTCCGGGTCGAAGCCGAAGCCCATGAGCATGTCGCGCGGCGGGTCGTACGGCTCGCGGCAATTCTCGCAGATCTTGCGGGCCAGGCGCTGGGACATGGAAGCGATGACTGAGGAGGAGATTAGGAAGGGTTCAACGCCCATGTCAACCAGACGCGTGATCGTGGATGGCGCGTCGTTCGTGTGCAGCGTGCTGAGAACAAGGTGGCCGGTAAGAGCGGCCTGGATGGCGATTTCTGACGTTTCAAGGTCGCGGATCTCCCCAACCAGAATGACGTCCGGGTCCTGGCGCAGGAAGTACTTCAGCGCTACCGCGAAAGTCAAACCGGCCTTGCGGTTCACGTCCACCTGGGCAATACCGTCAAGCTGATACTCGACCGGCTCCTCGATGGTGATGATGTTGATCTCCACCGAGTTGATGCGGTTGAGAATGGAGTACTGCGTGGTGGTCTTGCCCGAACCCGTGGGGCCCGTCGACAAGATCATTCCATTGGGCTGGTGGATGAGCTTCTCGAGTTCCGCGAGCATCGACGGGTCAAAGCCAAGAGATTCCAGACCGATCTGAACGGAACTCTTGTCCAGAATGCGCATGACGAACTTCTCGCCCAGAGTGGTCGGGATGACCGAGGAGCGCAGGTCGAACTCCTTCTCGCTGTGCCGCACGTGGATGCGGCCGTCCTGGGGGACGCGGCGCTCAGCGATGTTCATGTCGGACATGATCTTGAAACGGGAGATCAGCGGGGCGTGAACGTACTTGGGAACCTGCATGACCTCGTGAAGCACGCCGTCGATGCGGTAGCGGATGCGCACTCGGTCCCGGTACGGTTCAATGTGGATGTCACTGGAGCGCTCCTCAATGGCGCGCTGCAGAACGACCTTAGCGATCTTGATGATCGGGGCCTCATCGGCCATGTCGCCGATGCGGTCAGTGCTGACCCGGTTCTCCTCGCGCTCGTACCCGTCCTGGGTGCCGAGAGACCCTTCCTTCCTGACCTGGTCGGCCAGGGCCTGCATGTCGAAGCCACCGAAGGTGCCGGCCCTGGCCGGAGCGGCTCCTGCCTGGGCTACGCCGCCGCCAGCCGCGGGCTGCTCGAAGGCCTTGGTGATGGCCCGCTTGATCGCGTCCGGGTCAGCCAGGAGTGGCTCAATGTTCTGCTGCAGGTGCATCTTGAGGTCGTCCGCGGCCATGACGTCGCCGGGTTCTGCCATGGCGACGCGAATGCAGCCGTCGCCGCGCGCTATTGGGATCGCCTGATGCCGCGTCGCGACCTCCTGGGGCACCAAAGTAGCCACCTTGGGGTCCGCCGCCTGGGCAGTCAGGTCAACGTACGAGACGCCCATCTGCTCGGCGAGTGTCTCGAAGAACGCTGCGCGCTGAACGTACCCCAGGTCCACCAGGATCTCGCCCAGCATCTGCGTGGTCTGTTGCTGGGTCTTCAGCGCCTCATTGAGCTGGTCCTCGGTGATGAGACCTTTCTCGATGAGCATCTGACCGATACGCTTGCGGCCACCGGGCCTGCGCATGACGGTTACACCTCGCGTTTGGTGTGGCCAAACTTCAGCGGCAACTCAAAGGGCGACTGCTTTTGGCAGCAAGTGCAGGGATTATAGGTTACCGCCTTCGGGCAAGTCAACAAAGGGGCCAGCGGGGTCCGAAACATGCGGCGAAGCCCTTCATCCCGCGGCACGACACTCACGGCTCTCCAGTGCTTTCAGCAAAGCATCCCGCATGACCTGCACGGGTGCGGCCTGTCTTGTCCACAATTCCAACGCAATTGCGCCCTGGTATACCAACATTCCAGATCCGTCCAGGGTCCGTGCGTTCCTGCGCCGCGCTGCTCTGAGCAGCGTGGTCTCCCGCGGCGTGTACACCAAGTCACACACCGTCTGGCCCTCCTGGATCCACTCTTCCGGGATCGCGGGCGGCTCATCCACATTCGGGTGCATCCCGCAGGGAGTGCAGTCGATCACGATGTTGGCCTGCCGCACCGCGTCCTCCGCCGCCGGGCTGTCCAGGGCAAGCGCCCCGGCTGGAGCGGGTGTAAGGTCCCGCACAAGCCGCGCAACCTCCGCCGCCCTCGAGACCGTCCGGTTGATGACCTGCAGGTCCCCCACTTCGTCCCGTGCGACCGCGAGAGCCACTGCGCGCGCCGAACCACCCGCGCCGATGATCGCGACCCGCTTCCCGCCCACATCCTCACCGATCTCCCGCAGAGAGCGCAGAAACCCTTCGCCGTCCGTGTTGTGACCGATGAGTGTTCCGTCTTGATTGCGCACGGTGTTCACAGCGCCCAGAGCCTGCGCAGTCTCGCCCAGTTCATCCACAAGCCGCGCCACACCCGCCTTGTGGGGAACCGTGACGTTGAGCCCCACGAGATTGAGCGCGCGGACGCTCTCGATCGCGCCCTCCAGGCGAGTCGGGGACACCTCGAAGGGCACATATGCCCAGTTGAGACCCAGCGCGTCGATGGCCGCATTCTGCATGGCCGGAGACAGGCTGTGCTTCACTGGCCAGCCGATGACTCCCACCACCCGGGTCTCGCCGTCAAGCTCGGTCAGGGTTCTCACGCGCACCTCCAGCCCTCGGGGAGGATGCCCAGCCTGCGAAAATGGGCAACTAGCAACCGCTCGATGAACCGCGCCGGCCTTGTGCCGATGAAGTCCCGCTCACACAAAGGCCGGACCCAGATGGTGTACAGGCCCATCCGGTTGCCGCCCCAGATGTCTGTCATGATCTGATCGCCGATCATCGCCGTCTCATTGGGCGCCGCGGCCAGCAGCCTGAGAGCCGCGCGGATGCCGCCCTTGAAGGGCTTTCGGCCCAGACCCCAGCGTCCCACCGAGGGGATGCCCAGGGCTTCAGCGATCCGGTTCAGGCGTTTGGGACGGATGCTGTTGGAGACGATGCAGAGACTGAAGCGCTCCCGCGCGCGCCGGACCCAGTCCGCCGTGCCCTCGCTGATGTCATCACATTTCCACCGGCAGACCGTATTGTCCAGATCCAGCAGGATCGACCGGATGCCCCGTTCATGCAGGGCATCCAGGTCCACGTCGCACAGGCTCTCGCAGATGAGATCGGGAGTCAGGCTCCGCAGCACTGCGTGCCTCCAGTGGGTCATCTCGACCGGATCTGGTTGATCGCGCGCTGGTGTTCCGCGAAGGTCCGCGAGAACGCGTGCGTCCCATCATTGCGCGACACGAAGTACAGGGCGTCGGTCTCGCCGGGCTTGAGCGCCGCGAGGAGCGACGCCTCCCCCGGACTGCAGATTGGCCCCGGCGGCAGGCCCCGGTGCATGTAAGTGTTGTAGGGCGAGTCCACCTTCAGATCCTCATACAGCAGCCGGGCCTTGTGCCCTCCCAGCGCGTACTGCACCGTGGCGCACGATTCCAGCTTCATGCCGATGTCGATGCGGTTCAGGAAAACCCGGGCCACCAGCGGGCGCTCCTTGTCCGCGGCGGCTTCGCGCTCCACGATCGCCGCCAGAGTAACGATCTCGTGCAGGCTCCGGCCACTTCTCTCAATGGCGTCCTGATTCCTGCTCAGGAAACGGTCGCGGAACGCAGTGAGCATCTCATCGACGACCTCGGATGCACTCGCTCCGGCCGGGAACTCGTACGTGGCCGGGAAGAGATAGCCTTCCGCCGTGGGGGTGGGAATTGTTGCGCCCAGGCGCCTTTCCACCGCCTGCGCGGTGGCCGCTTTACGGATCTCCGCGGCGCTCGGAAGATGCGGGCCACCGGTCAGCGCCGCTCCCGCTTTCTCGATCTTCTGCGCGATCTGCTTCAGCGTCAGCCCCTCCGGGATGCTCACCCGAATGCGCCAAGTCTCCTGGTTCACCATCTGCCGCGCGATCTGCTCCGCATTCTGGCTGCGCTCCAGGCGGTAGACACCGGGCTTGAGTTTGGTGCCCCAGTCCTTGCGCTTGAGCATCGCCTGGAAGGCCTTCGCGCTGCGGATCAACTCAGCTTCTTCGAGGGCCCGGGCGATCTGTCCCGCTGTTTGGCCCGACTTAACCACGAACACCACCGAGGCCGCCCCGGGGGAAGCATCGGGCGCCTCCAGAAGCCTTGCCTGGGCTCGGGGCAACACAATGGTCATGTACGCCGCGACAATGACGAGGGCGATCACGGTCAGCAGGGCGATTACTCTCATGGTTGACGGGAATCCAGGAAGCTCTGAAGAATGAGGGCGGCGGCGACCTGATCGATCTTCGCCCGCCGGCTTTCGCGCGACAGGTTCGCCTCGAGCAGGACGCGTTCGGCGATAGCGGTGGTCAGGCGTTCGTCCCAGACTTCGACGGGCAGGCCGGTGTGCTGCTGCAAGAGTGCGATGAACTCCCGCATATGCTGGGCCGCGATCTCCTCGGTCCCGCGCAGGCTGATGGGCATGCCGACCACGATGAGTTCCGCGCCCTGCAGGTCGGCGATCGCCGCGAGATCGCGGGCATCCTGGTCGGGGTCATCAGACCGGGTAAACACCCGCAGCGGGCTGGCAAGCACGCCGGACGGGTCGCTGGTGGCGATCCCGACCCGGCGCGTGCCGATATCAAAGGCGATGGTTTTCATGTTGAGCGCCAGGGGCGGCAGGTGCGGGTCTCATCCCAGTTGCGCCGCGAGGGCCTCCGAGGCTTTCGCCAGCGCCGCGTCAAGCTTGTCTGCGTCCTTGCCGCCGGCCTTCGCGAAGTTCGGGCGGCCGCCGCCTCCACCGCCGCATACCTGGGCCACTTCGCGGATCAGGTCGCCGGCGTGTCCGCCCCTGTCGATGACGCCCTTGTCCACCTTGCAGATCAGGTTGACCTTGCCATCATCCACAGATCCGAGCACTGCCACTCCGTTGGTCAGGCGGTCGGTGATTTTGTCAGCCAGGGCCGCCAGGGCGTCGTGATCAGCGCCGGGGATCGACGCGGTCACAAGCTGAGCGTCGCCAATCGCCTGCGCGGAGGCGATGATGTCATCCAGATTGGTCGCCGCGGACATCTCCCGCGCGGCTTTCACCTCGTGCTGCAGTTCGCTGATGCGCTTGCGCAGTCCGTCGATTCTCTCAACGACCTCGTGCGGCTGACAGTTGAGCGCCGCGGCAGCCGAACCCAGGTCGGCTTCGGCCTGGCGGAAACGTTTGAGCGCTCCCCGACCAGTCACGGCCTCGATGCGCCGGACGCCCGCAGCCACGCTGCTTTCATGCACGATGCGCATAAGCCCGATCTCGCCGGTGCTGCGGCAGTGGGTGCCGCCACACAGTTCCATGCTCACTCCCGAGACGCTTACCGCGCGCACCGTGTCCTCGTACTTCTCGCCGAACAGCGCAATCGCCCCGGCCTGCCGCGCCTCATCAAGGCCCATCTCGCAGGACGCGATCTCGAAGTCCTCCATGATCCAGCCGTTCACCAAGTCCTCGACACGCTCGAGTTGCTCGGGGGAGACCGCCTCGTGGTGGGAGAAGTCAAACCGCAGGCGGTCGGGCGCGACCATGGACCCGGACTGGGCCACATGGTCACCCAGCACTTCGCGAAGCGCCGCCTGAAGCAGATGTGTGGCGGAATGATTGCGCCGGATGTCGCCGCGACGGGCGGCGTCCACCCTCGCGACAACCGCGTCGCCGGCCGCGAACTTCCCGGAGACCACCGTGCCCACGTGCATGACTGCATCGCCCAAGGGAACGGTGTCCCGGACCTCGAACTTCGCTCCCTCCGCCTCGAGGACGCCGGTGTCCCCCACCTGTCCCCCGCGTTCTGCGTAGAAGGGCGTGCGATCAAGCACGATCCCCGCTTCGGCGCCCGCGTCCACGCTCTCCACAATCTGCCCGTCGGCGATCACGAGGGTCACTGTGCCCCGATCCTCGGACCGGTCGTGGCCGGTGAATTCCGAAGTGCCCGCGGCGCTGGAAATGCTCAGGTCAACGGCAAGCTCGAGCCCCTTCGCCTTGCCCCGGGCCCGTTCGCGCTGCGCCTGGAGGGCCTGCTGGAAGCCCTCTTCATCTACCGTCAGCCCGCGCTCGCCGGCCAGTTCCCGGGTGACTTCCACCGGGAAGCCGTAAGTGTCCGACAGCCGGAAGGCCAAATCGCCCGGGATGCAGGTGTCCTTGCGGCGGCCCAGGTCTTCGACGATCTCCTCGAACAGCGCGAGGCCATGCTCGAGGGTGGCGTCGAACCGCTCTTCCTCGCCCTGGAGCACCTTGACCGCATAGTCCTGGCGCTGGGCGAGTTCCGGGTACACCTGCCCCATGGCCTGCGTCACTGCCGGTAGCGCGCGGTACAGGAAGGGCTTCTGCGCCCCGAGTTTGCGGCCAAAGCGGTACGCGCGACGGATCAGGCGGCGGATGACGTATCCCGCGCCCTCATTGGACGGAGTCACATTGTCGGCAATAACGAATGCCACGCCACGGATGTGATCGGCGATGACCCGCAGAGCAAGATCAAGCTCCGCGTCCTGGCCGTAAACGTAAGGCTTGTCGCGGTCCTCGTTGATGATCTCCTGGGCCGTGGTGAGCACATGCCACAACTCGTCGGTCTCCATGGACCACTCTTTGCCCTGGGAAACCAGCCCGAGACGCTCCAGTCCCATGCCCGTATCGATTCCCGGCGCGGGTAGGGGAGTGAGCGCACCATCTTCGGCCTCGGTGTACTGCTGGAAGACCAGGTTCCACAGTTCCAGCCAGCGATTGCAGTTGCAGCCGAATTCGCAACCATTCGGGCAGCCGGCGGAGGGTCCCAGGTCCACGTGAATCTCGGTGCACGGGCCGCAGGGGCCTTCCCAGCGCACTTTCGGCCACCAGTTGTCATTGCGGTCCCAGCGCTGGATGCGGTCGGCAGGGACCCCGATATGCTTGCGCCAGAGTTCCTCGGCCTCGTCGTCGGTCTCGAAGACCGTGACCCAGAGGGCCTCGCGGGGTAGCCCCATGACGCCGGTAACGAACTCCCAGCCCCACTCGATGGCTTCCTTCTTGAAATAGTCGCCAAACGAGAAGTTGCCCAGCATCTCGAAGAAGGTGTGGTAGCGGTTGTAACGACCCACATCGTCGATGTCGCCGGTGCGCAGGCACTTCTGGCAGCTTGCCACCCTCGGGGCAGGTGGACGGTCCTCGCCGCGAAACGCGCCGATGTAGGGCTGCATGCCGGCGCTGGTGAACAGGCTGGTGGGGTCGTCATGCAGGACCAGGGGAGCGCTGGGCCGGGTTATGTGTCCCCGCTCACCGAAAAACCCCAGGAAGGTGTCACGAAGCTCTTGGATCGTCAGGTTCCTGATTGCCATCGTCTGGGACATCCCTCTGCTCGGTTAGTGCGTGCGGCCCGCCAGGTTCATCCTCGGGCCCAATGCCGATTGCGTTCTCGATACGGCGCGTGAAACCCTCGATGCCTGCCGACAGCAGCTTCCCCGCGGCTGGGAAATCCAGCAGGAGCGGCGCGACACGCCCGGGCTTGACTTCCACTTCTTTCAGCGGCAGCCACCGCGCGAGGATGATCTTGATGCTTGCCACGGCGGGCGCCGCAATCATCATCCCCGCGAAGCCCATGACCTGGTACCCCGCCAGCATGCCGAAAATCACTGCAAGCGGGTGGAGACCAACCTGGCGTCCGATGATCCGCGGCATGATGAGCTGATCGCAGATCTGGTTGTTCACCGTCATAAGCAAGGCCGCGATGATCGCCGCGTGCAGCGGATCATGGGTCGCCGACACGTAACTCAGAACCGCCGCAAGCACGGTGCTTGCGGCTGCGCCAACCCAGGGGATGATGTACGTAATCCCGGTGACGAGCCCCACCACCAGCGAGTACTCGGTCCCGTAGAACATGCGCAGGACGACCATGAACGCCGTGGCGATTGCGCCGGAAACGAAGATCATGGTGGCCTGCCCGCGCAAGTACTGGCCCAGCATCAGCCCGACCTTGCGGCTTATGTCGTCGACATCCTCACCAGCGTCCCGCGGGAGCATCCCCCGGATCGCCGCCCGGAACGGGTCGATGACGACCATGAAGTGAACCGTGATGACGGCCAGCAGGATCAGCGTCCCGGTAAAGGACACGGAACGTACCAGGCGGTCGGTCACCATTCTCAGGAAGGCCGGCAACCGGGCCTCCAGCCATGCCTGCCCTTCTTCTACCTTCGCGTCCAGGTACGGCGCTACGTCGTACTCCGGAAAGCGCTCCTGTGCGTACGCCCGGACACTGTGCTCCAGGTCGCCATAGGCCCTGTCGATCGCGTCGCTGTAGGCACCCCACTGCTGTGCGAGGCTCTGGGCCTGGGCCACAAGGGCAGGGATCATCAGACTCAGCGCCAGACCCACCAGCACCGCGGCGCAACCGGCCACGAGCGCAACCGCTTTCGCGCGCGACCACCCCCGGGCTTCGAGCTTGTCCAGGAGCGGGTCGAGGACGAACGCGATGAGCAGGCCGGCGGCAAAGAGCCACAGGGTCTGCGACGTGCGGTTCAGGAACCAGACGGTAGCCGCCGCCATCAGGACGCCGGCACACACGGCGCTCGCCATCTGCAGCCACCGATGCCAGTTCATTACCCCTCCCGGTGTGCGCCGCCGCGCGCCCGTGATCTCAGCGTTCACGGCTCATGATCTGCCGCAGCCGTCTGAGCGCCCGTGCCTGAAGGCGAGAGACATGCATCTGTGAGATGCCCAGTCTCTCGCCCACTTCCTGTTGGGTCATCTCGCGGAAGAACCGCAAGACGACGATGACCTGTTCCCGGGGGGGCAACTGCCGAAGCGCCTTGGTGATCTCGTCACGGGCCCCGATGTTTTCCAGCGCCTCGTCTTCCTCCCCGGCCCGGTCGATCGCCGCGAGACCATTGTTCCCGTCCTCGTTGGAGCCGCCGTCCTCGATGCTTAGAAGCTCGTACTGCCTGCCGACCTCCATCGCCTCGATGACATCTTCCTCGGTCACGCCCAGTTCCAGGGCAAGCTCGGCGTAATTCGGTGCACGGCCCAGCTGCTGGGCCAGCTCCTCACTGAGCTTCCGGGCCTGCATCGACAGTTCCTGGATGCGCCTGGGAACGCGCAGGCCCCAGGTGCGGTCACGGAAATGCCGCTGCATCTCGCCCTTGATGGTGGGGACGGCGAAGGTGGCGAACTTCGTGCCGCGCTCGGGGTCGAAGCGGTCCACCGCATGGATCAGGCCCACATGACCCACACTCACGATGTCCTCGTACGACTCACCACGGGACATGTAGTCCCGGGCGACATGGCGCACAAGCCCCTCGTGCCGTTCGATCAGGTATGCCCGCAGTTCAGGGTCTCCAGAGCGCCGAAGCTCCACGAACAGCTCGTTGGTGGACATGTTGTCCCAGCGAGGTGTCACGTGGGTCACCTCGACAGGCGCTTGGTCATGATCACTCTGGTCCCGCTGCCCGGCGCACTCTCGATCTTCACTTCGTCCATGTACTGGTGCACCAGGTACAGTCCGAGACCGCCTTCGCCGGTCAGGGCGCCGAGCTGGGTGAAATCACGCGAGCCGGGATCGAAGCCCAGACCCTCGTCGATCACCTCTATGCGCAGGGCGGCATCGGATGGAATCATGCGAACGGTGACCAGCCCGGGATCCCGTCCCTGGTAGGCGTGGTCGATGGTATTCGTGAAGGCCTCGGAAATCGCGACCTTCATGTCATCCACCTCGTCCACGTCGATCCCAACGCGGGATGCGACGCCCGCAACCATGAGACGCACCACGGCGATGTACTTGGCGTCCGGCGGCAGCCGGAGCTCAACCACGTCCTGAGGGACCGTGTTCACTGCGCCTCGCCCCCCGGCTTGCAGACCTGACCGCCGATTCGGGCGGCCCGTTCAGTGGCCAGAATCTCCACGGCATGCGCCAGTTCGTCCACAACATTCAGCAGTTCGGCGGTTCCGGAAACCTCGAAGACCCGCCGGACATTGGGCCTGTCGCAGGCCACCGCCATATCCCCGTTCTTCTCGCCCGCGCGCTTGGACCCGCCAATGAGAATCCCCAGGCCCACGCTGTCGATGAACTCCACCTGGCGCAGGTCGACAACCAGCCAGGAGAAGCCCTCGTCTAGGGTCTGGGTGACGGCCTCCATGAACTGTGGCGCGGTGTACGCGTCCAGTTCGCCCTCCACGCGAATGGTCTGAAGCCAGCCGTCCACGACGTCCACATCGATTCTCAAGTCACTCACCCTTGGAGGGATCTGCCGCCTCGCCGCTTTCCCCGGGCGCAGTTCCGGCAGCGCCCTTTAGATCCGCGAGATAGGCCGCTATCCTGGCCTCGCGGGGGTTGTCCCCGGGATGGTAGAACTGGACCGGCTCAACCTGGGATGGCAGGTACTGCTGCGCAACCCACCCCCGGGGGTGGTCGTGGGGGTACAGGTACTCGTCCCGGGAATCCCCGGGCCGGGGCCCGCCTGCAAGATGAGGCGGCACGGCCTCCGCTCCCTGCTTGCGCACCAGTTCCCGGGCCTGCGAGATCGCCTTGTATGCCGAGTTGCTCTTGGGCGAGACGGCAATGTGAATCGCCGCCATCGCCAGAGGAATCTGAGCTTCCGGGAGCCCCACATATTCTACCGCATCGGCGGCGGCCACCGCAACCCTCAGCGCCGTCGGGTCAGCAAGGCCAACGTCCTCCGCCGCCTGGATGATGATCCGCCGTGCGATGAAACGCGGGTCCTCCCCAGCCTCCAGCATCTTCGCAAGCCAGTACACAGCGGCGTCCGGGTCCGACCCGCGCATGCTCTTGATGAAAGCCGAGATCGTGTCATAGTGCTCCACACCGTCGCGGTCGTACTTGAGCACCGGCTTCTGCAGGGCTTCCTCCGCATCAGCAATGGTGATGATCCGCTTCCCATCCCCGTCGGGCCTTACGCTCAAAGCCCCCAGTTCCAGGGCGTTCAGCGCCGCACGGGCATCCCCCGAAGCTCCCCGCGCGAGATGCTCCAGGGCGTCGGCGGCGAGTTCCACGTTCAGCCCGCCCAGGCCCCGTTCGCGGTCCTCAAGCGCCCGGCGGAGCAGCACCTGCAGCTCCTCCTCCGTGAGCTTCTCCAGGGAAAACAGCCTGCAGCGCGACAGGAGTGGGGAGATCACGCTGAAATAGGGGTTCTCGGTGGTTGCGCCGATGAGCGTGAACGTGCCTTCTTCAACGTGGGGCAGCAACTGGTCCTGTTGGGCCTTGTTCAGCCGGTGAATCTCGTCCACGAACAGAATCGTGCCCACATCATTGAGCGACCGGCGCTGGCGGGCCTGCTCGGCAACGGCGCGGATCTCCCTGACGCCGGCACTCACTGCGGACAGCTCCACGAAATCGCGGCTCGTATGACTGGCCACGATCCGCGCGAGAGTGCTCTTCCCTGTGCCTGCCGGACCGTGGAAGATGATGGACGGCAAGCGGTCGCCTTCCAGCGCGCGCCGAAACACGGACTGTGGCGCCACGAGATGGCTCTGTCCAACCACCTCGTCCAGGCTGGCCGGTCTCATGCGGGCGGCGAGGGGAGCGTTGGAGCCGGTGGGAGTACGGTCAAACAGGTTCATGGCAGGGGCTCCACATAAGAAGACAAGAGGGCCCCGCAAGTGCCGTGCATCCGCGAGTTTTTGGACCCATAGGCAAGGTGGGTGCTCTCTCGCGCAAGTTGCATATCCCGCAAAGCGGGACGTCGCGCCCGGCGCGAAGCCCGAGCTCCCTTGGCATGGGTGTTGGCCCAAAACTGTTGTGATGTCACGCGCAGCGCAGGGCGACCTCTTGGCTTGCATATTATACCCCCTCGGGGGCGCCGATACAAGGAGGCGGGCGGGCTTCGCAGGGGGAAACAGGCTCTCAGGTGCCCTGTGCGAGCAACCTGTCCATCGGTCACGGGTGGACCGCCCAAGCGACCCAGCCAGGTCGCAGGGCGGGACTGGCCCCGTGATGGGCTCTGCGGTCTTGTGACGCCAACGCTCTTGACGTCAACACTAGTTTGCGCTTAATATCTATATGTTGCAAACATATAGGGGTGATTGGTGTGCCACGAGGAGGCCCTCGAGGAGGGGGGCGAGGATTCGGACAAGGCGGACCGGGCGGTTTCGGGCGGTTTCCCAGGATGGTCGAGCCCGCGCTGCTGTACTTGCTGGCCAAAAGAGACATCACCCATGGCTATGATCTCATCGAGCAGGCCAACGCCCTGGGAATCTGCGAGACCACGGTGGATGCCGGCGCGGTCTATCGGGCCTTGCGTCAACTCGAGGAGGCCGGGTTGGTGGAATCAACCTGGAACACTACCGGCGGCGGCCCGGCGCGGCGTGACTACGCGGTCACCGACGCCGGCCGGGCGCATCTCAAGGCCTGGGCAGACGTCCTGCGGCGCCGGGCAGACATGATGTCACGTTTCGCCCAGTTGTGCGATGAGATCGAGTGAGGCCTGATGAGATGAGCGAGCACGCCGAAGTCCTGCGGATCACCATCCTGTGCGACAACCGGGCGCTCCCTGGCTTCGGCTCCGAGCACGGATGGGCGGCGCTGGTGGAATCTGCCGGACACCGGGTGCTACTCGATACGGGCTCCGGCCCCACGCTCCTGCCCAATGCCCGGCAGGCCGGGGCGGACCTGTCGACGCTGGACGCCCTGGTGCTCAGCCACGGCCATTACGACCACACAGGCGGGCTTGCCGCGCTTCTGGAGCAGTCGGGACCGCTGGATGTGTGGGCTCACCCGGCAGCCTTCGAGCCCACCTTCGCCAGCGGCGCGGAAGGGGATGCCCGGTACATCGGCATGCCCCTTGCCCGGTCTGAGTACGAAGCCCTCGGCGCCCGGTTCCGCCTGTGCCATGAGCCGGTCGAGGTGGCTCCCGGAGTGCGGACCACCGGCTTCGTGCCCCGTTCGGTCACCGGCAGCGTACCGGCGCCGCACCTGCTCAGAACCCGCGACGATCTCACCGGCCCGGACGACTTCGTAGACGACATGTCTCTGGTGCTCAGTGCGGGCGAGGGCGTCTTCATCCTCACCGGCTGTGCCCACGCGGGACTGCGGAACATCCTGGCAAGGGCCTGGGAAATCGCGCCCGGCGCTCCGGTCTGGGCAATCGCCGGCGGAACACACCTGGTAGCTGCTCCTGGCGATGAAGTCCGGGAGCTTGCGCGAGACCTCGCAGCGGCCGGCGTATCCGCCATCGGCGCGGCACACTGCACCGGTGAGGCGTCCGCGCAAGCGATGCGCGAGGCATTCTCGGGCCGCACGCTGGACATTGCCGCCGGGTTAGTCCTGTCCGTCGCCGCCAACGGCCTTATCCGAACCTCTTAGCCTCCATCCGGCCAATCTCCCAACGCCTGAAAGGTCGGTGTCCTATGCAGAGGGATTCAGACCGACCTGCGCTGACCGTGTCGGTTGCGGCAGGTAAGGGCGGGACGGGAAAGACACTGCTTTCCACGTCCCTCGCCTATGCCCTGGCCGAACTGCACCCCGGCGCAGTGCAACTGCTGGACGCGGACGTTGAGGAGCCCAACGCAGACCTGGTGCTCCCCGTACAATTCACCGGGACCGAGCCCGTGGAACTGCTGGTGCCCCGGGTGGACCTGGAGAAATGCGTGCGTTGCGGCAAGTGCGCCGAAGTGTGCGCCGCAAGCGCTATCGCCCGCATACGCCAGGCGGTGATCACCTTCCACGAACTGTGTACCGGCTGCGGCGCGTGTGCCTGGATCTGCCCGGTCGATGCCATCACCGAGATCCCCCGGGTGATCGGGCGCGTGGACACCGGTACGGCAGAAGGTGGCATCGAGTTCGTCCAGGGGCGCTCCGAGGTGGCCCAGCAGCATACGGGCGCTGTTACGGGCGCCGTGAAAGCCCACGCGAAGCCGGACTGCATCACCATCATCGACGCCCCGCCGGGAACTGCCTGCCCCATGCAGGAGACCGTTGCGGAGAGCGACTACTGCATTCTCGTCACTGAACCCACTCCCTTCGGCCTCAGCGACCTGGGCGCAGCGGTCGAGACCTGCCGGGCGCTCTCGGTGCCCTGCGGAGTGGTGGTGAACCGCGATGGTGTGGGCGATGCAGGTGTGGATGAGTACTGTCGCCGTAGCGGCATCCCCATCCTCCTGCGCATCCCCCACGACCGGGAGATCGCCCGGGCATACTCCAGGGGCCGCACTCTCGCCCTGGAGTTCCCCGATTGGCGCCCGGTGCTGGCAGGCCTCTTCGACTCCGTGGCCAGGGAGGTGGCGCGATGACCCCGTACAAGCAGATCACCGTCGTCAGCGGCAAGGGTGGTACCGGCAAGACCAGCGTGGTGGCGTCTTTCGCCGCCCTCGGGCCGGACAAGGTGCTGGCAGATACTGACGTGGATGCCGCGAATCTGCACCTGATGCTCCATCCGAAAGTCAATCGGCAGGAGCAGTTCTACGGCGCGCAAGTCGCAGTGCGCGATGAAAACCTCTGCACACGCTGCGGCGAGTGTGAGCGCCACTGTCGCTTCGAGGCGATTACGGTCGAGGCCGTGAACCCCTTCGCCTGCGAGGGCTGCGGCTTTTGCACCCTGGTGTGCCCCCGGAAGGCCCTGCACATGGAACCGGCGCTCACCGGCGACCTGTTCGTCTCGCAGACGCGCTACGGCCCGATGGCCCACGCCAAACTGGTGCCCGGTGCGGAAAGCTCCGGCCGACTGGTGACCATGGTGCGCCAGGCCGCGGAAGACCTTGCGATGCAGGACGGACGCAGTCTTGTGCTCATTGACGGGCCGCCCGGAATTGGCTGTACCGCAACCGCGGCCCTCGCGGACGTTGATCTCGCCCTCATCGTCACCGAGCCCACGCCGTCGGGCATTCACGACATGCGCCGCGTGATCGGGACCGCCGCACATTTCGGCATACCGACCGCGCTCATCGTGAACAAGGCCGACCTGAACCTGCAGCAAGCGCAGGAGGCCGAAGGCGCAGCCCGGGAGATGGGCGCCAGCATCATCGGACGCCTGCCGTACGATGAGACGGTGACGCGAGCGGTGGCGGCGGCCACGCCGCTGGTGGAGTTTGACCCGGATGGCCCGGTGTCCCAGGCCCTGCGGAATTGCTGGAGCAGGACGCTGGAACTCATCGGGATGCAGGTGTAGATGGTCTCGGCGGGTTTGAAGGCACCCCCGTCTGGCCAATGATGTCTAAGATACTGAGAGCGCGCGGGGAAGCTCATCGGAGCGCCCGCGCGTTGTGATCATCGAGACAGATAGGGGAGCGTCGGCCATGAAGCGACTTACCTGGGTTCTCATGACAAACTTCGCACTCATCGGGCTCCTGACTGGTACGGCCTTCTGCCAGGGGGATGATATGGGCCTTGGCGACCTGCTCGGCGGCATGGGCGGCATGGGAGGGCTGGGGCTACTGGGCGGGCTCGGGGGCCTGACTGCGCCCATGCTCGGTGCTGGTGGCGCAGCAGCTCCGAGCGTGGTCATCTCCCAGCCTGCGATGCTCATCAGCGGGGAGAACCTTTACATCGCCTGCAACGGCAAGGTGATCCGCTTCAATGCGTTGACCCTCGAGAAGAAGGCGGAAGCCTGGTACGAGGAGCCCCAGACCCAGCTTGTCCCCACCGGCGCAGGGACGGGCCCTTCACTGATCACACCTGCGCCGGCCGGCGCCGTGCCGCCGCTCGTGCCCGGCGCGACGCCCTCAACTGGCCCGTAACGAGACCGACTGAGACACTGATCGACCGGGCCGGATGGGTCCCATTGCCCTCGCCGCGCGATCCCGTTTTACCATCCGGTCCGGACTGACATCAGTTCCCCTGTCAGATGCTTGTGAACGCCTGGATGTACCCCTCGTCCGCTCCCTGCCGGCGCATGAAGTCAACCAGCGCCCCCTGCATCTTCCGCGCGAT
>JAGPGE010000433.1 GCA_018056145.1 Armatimonadota bacterium | reverse complement strand
TCCCTGCAGGATGTGCTGGCGTCCAGGAGCATCCTTCCGGCGGTGGACGGGGGAATACCCGAAAAGCTTTCGGCGGTCCGCAAGAGCGTTGGTGACAGGACCTTCCTGATCGTGGTCAACGAGAGCCCCGAAGCCCGCACGGTGAGCCTGACGGTGCCCTCGCTTCAGTCCCGGCGGGTGCGGCGACTGTTCGAGGGCCAGGCTCTGGAAGTTGGCGACGACGCCGTGGTGCGGATCGACCTGGACGCTTACGCTGTGGCGGTCCTGAGCGATGATCCGACGTTTGCAGACACGCGCAAGGACTTCTCGCGTGAGTGGAAAGACGCGCCGGCGGAGGGGGTCGCTCCGATCTTGACCGAGCCTGGCAACGCCATCCGCAATCCCGGGATGGAAGCCGATCTCGATGACGATCAACTGCCCGACCACTGGGGCATTCGCGAACCGTTCTCGGTGGAGCTTGTGGAGGGCGACGCTCACAGTGGCAATCGCGCGGCGCGGCTAACCAATCACTCGGACGAGGGCATGCCGCTGCTCATCCAGAATGGCGTACCGCTGGAAAGGGACGGGACGTACCGGCTAAGCGGGTGGGGCAAGACCGGCGAAGTCGGCACGGAGTTCCGCATCTACGTGGAGTGGAACGTTGGCGACGTCTGGTCCGGGCGCGTTGGGCCGTGGGTGAAGGGCACGGGTGAGTGGCAGGAGTTGACGGTGGACTTCAATGCCACCCCGGACCCGCAGGGCAGGGCATACGTGGTCCTACAGATCCGGGGCAAGGGCACGGTCCTGTTCGACGACATCGCGGTTCGGAAGGTGGAGTAGGTGGGGTGCAAGCGACGGGCCTTTGGCCCTACTCCGCCACTTCGTTTAGCGAGATCTGCGCCCGGGCGCCCATGCCATTGCGCACATTCAGGCCGCCCGGCTGCAGGTTCCCGGTGATGATCGCCGCCTGAACCGTGGGCTCGATCCCGATGGCCACTCCGGGCTTTTGGAAGAAGCAGCCCTGCACGCTCAGGCGGCCATTTTCGGCCAGGATCGCGCCGGTCTCGCCGGGGACATCCACGAAGTGGCAGTTGCTGAAGACCACGGCCATATTGCCCTGCAGGTGGGCAAGACGGCCCCTGATCCCCCAGAAATTGCAGTTCACGAACTGCGCCGCACCCGACGCCTCGGGCGCCGTCACGATGGCTGTATTCGGGTCGCCCGCGAAGCTGGTGA
Organism: Armatimonadota bacterium; assembly: GCA_018056145.1. Taxonomy (GTDB): domain Bacteria; phylum Armatimonadota; class Zipacnadia; order Zipacnadales; family JABUFB01; genus JABUFB01. Next base: position 4,343 of record JAGPGE010000433.1, on the reverse strand, counting down.
ACTCCCCGTTCGTGACCTGCAGACCGATGGGCTGGATGCCGTCCACAAGGACGCAGGTCCGAGCTGCATCCGCGCCGATGCCCGAGAATTGGCCATTGCACGCCCCCGAACCGGTCTTCACGAAGCGGTACCCGACCTTCGCCGCGAAAACGAAGGTGTTGGTGCAATACTGCCAGTCGGTTCGTCCAAAGATGAAAGCCTCGAGGTTGTCCATCATGTACCGGGCGGTGTCCATGGTCCGGTCCTTGCCGTCCTGGGGGATGGACGGGTGCCCGCTGCGCTGCCAGTAGTGCGGGTTGAAGTGGACGTTCTCGATGCGCCCGATGTCGGAGCAGCCGTCGATCTGGACGCCCCTGCGCAGGACGCAGCCGAAAACATTGCGGATCAGGTGCAGTTCGCTCCATCCCGGCGCACCGATGGAAATGCCTTGGTAGGCGTTGACGAACGTGACGTCCTCAACGGTATTGTGCATGCCCTCACCGTGGATCGCCCACGGATAGGCCACGATATTGTCCCACTGCTGTTCAGGCCAGACAAGAGTAAACCCCTTGAGCGCGCTGCTCTGCTCCAGGCGGATCGTGGGCCGTCCGTCCTCCTGCTCGCGCCCGCCAGTGATGAGGAGCGTGGAACCCTTGTCCCAAGCGCCGTGGTGGGGCATCTCCCAGCTTCCCCGCAGGCAGACTCCGGTGGGCACCCGCAGGTTCCCCGCAATCAGGTACTTCCCCGGCGGAAGGCGCACCTCTCCGCCTGTCTGGCCGGCGGCGTCCAGCGCGGCCTGGATTGCGGCAGTGTCGTCGGTCTCGCCGTTACCGGTCACGCCTTCCGGCATCGAATCAGACCACGCTGCGCAGTTGAGGAGAACCACGAGAAGAACGGAACCGATCAGAGCCGCCACCTGCATGACTGGCACCAGCCTTTCAGGGAGTTGCTGACGCGCCCTACTGCAGGGAGTTCCCGGCGTTGCCGGAACGGTCAACCATGGCCTGTCCGGACTGTCCCTGGATGATGTTGCCCCGGGTCCGCACCCCATCAACGCCCGCGCCAAGGAATATGCCGTTACGCTGGGAGACGCGACCGTCCCGCTGGGTGTCTTCGATGGTGTTGCCTTTGAACACGAGGTCGCGGGTGATGCCCTCCACGTGCACCCCATCGCCCGGCTGCTTCTGGCCGTTATCGCGGATCACATTGTCTTCGAAGGTGTTCCGGTGCCCCCCATTGGCCTCGGTCTCGGCCCGGAAATACACTCCGTGGCGGCCGTTGAGTTCCACCGTATTCCCCACGAAAGTGTTGTCCGTGTCCTTGTGGCCGATGGAGATGCCGTCCAGGCCGTTGTTGATGACAGTGTTGTCCTGGAAGCGAGACCCGGTGACGCGCCAGCACAGGAACAGCCCAACCTCACCGTTGTCTTCGATCATGCACTCGCTGACGTCGGTATTGTAGGAGCCGGAACCGGGGTGGATGCCGTGGCCCGCGTTGCGGTACGCCCGGCACCGGGTGATGGTAATGCCGGGACTGACTTGGTAGCTGATTCCATCGCCGTTGAAGTTCCGGGCCTTGCAGTTATCAACCACGCAGTCGCGGGACTTCCAGAAGTAGATCGCACCGCCGCGGCAACCATTGAGCGCGGGGGTGTTGGAGCGGTTCCCGTCGGCGAGGAGGTTCTCAAGGCGCACACGCTCCACTCGCTTGCCGAAGATCACGGGCACGACGCCTTCGACTTTGCCGTTGCGGGAGGCCAGGTAGTCGAGGTCGAGCTCCTCGTCCAGCACCAGCGTTCGGCCCTCGACCGCGGTGATCGTCCGGGTGCAGACATACCACGCGGTGTTGTGCCGGTCGTCGCTGATCGCCACACCCATGCCTGCGCGAAAACCGGCGGGATTGGTCACCAGCACGCGGTCCACGCCGTAGCCGGCGTCTTCTGCCAGGGGACTGCTTGCGGCGTCGGCGAGCTGCAGGATTGGAGAGGGCCCAAGACCGACGACATCCACTCCGCTGCGCAGGAAGAGGGAGTTGGCCATGACATAGCGCCCGCTCTTGATATAGACGGTGCCGCCACCCTCTGCGAAGACCCGGTCCACCGCCTGTTGCAGGACGCGGTCGTCGCTGCCGGTCAGGTCGCCATCGCGCTGTCCGACCGTGATTGTCGCGGCATCAAGGGTACCCATGGTCAGGAGCATCCCCAGAAGAATGGGCAGTGTGCCGACAGCGTGTCCGGCCCAACGCGTCACGAACTGCACCTCCGGAAGCACAGAAGACAGGCTGTGGATGACAGAACACTGGCGCGAACGGGGGTATTGGGGATGGAAGATCCCCGGAGACGGCGCCCCGGCGCCGCAGGCCAATCTTAGCACCCGCAAGAGGTTCGGGTCAACCTGACGTCGCCAGAAGGGTCTGACCGCGAAAAATGGATGGGGCATGCCATCCGGGCACGATCCCGCCTCGACCACGCGCCGCAATGCTTCAGGCCGTTGCCGCAGCCTCACAGCCCGCGAAGCGGGGCCTATAGCCGGAGGCGGAAGCCCACGGACTGCCGCCCCAAGATGCGCCCTGAACCCCTGAGCGGGGGGTGACAGGCTGTTCCCCACACCGGGTCCGGACGCCCCTCTGGGGCTTGGGGGCCTTTGCTCGTGCCGGAGTCCCTCGGCTACCGATAGGGGCTCTAAGCGGACGGCTCTTGCTGGAGTCTGACAGCACACCGCTCCAACACCGCGGGCACCGGACGCTGGCCACACACGAGGCCCGCCCGACTGTTACAGGACCAATGGGCCTGTGTCACAGCACCGGCTCCATCCCAGCACATCATCGCCCGCCTACTTCAGCCGGTAGACGTGTACCTGGTAGGGCTGGAAAACATCGCCGAACTTGCCCGGCTCGGTTCCGGAGACGGTGCGGTCTTCGAACATAACAGGCAACTGGGTATCCTCGAAACCCGGCGCGGTGAAAGTGGTGACCGTGGCCGTATCCGATGTGTTCACCGCGACAAGATACGTCTGATCGCCGTCCGAGCATTGTGCGACCTGGATCAGCCCGTCCGCAAGTGGAGGCAGGAGCACTCGGCCGGATCTCCCGTGAATCGCCGTGCCCAAGGCTGTGAGCTCCTGGTTGATGACCGAAATGCCTTCCCATAGGTGGGGCGCATCCTGGCGCAGGTTGAAGTTCCGTTGCTTGTCGCTCGAGGTGAGGTTCGTTGCGTAGTAGAGAATGCCATCCGCGCCGTGAATGACCGCGAGGTACACCAGTGCGCGGATTTCCTGCACCGTGGGCAGGCGGCCCTCGGTCTGGTCATCCAGCGAACGATCGGTAGCCCAGGAGTTTCCGGTGGCCTGGATCAGCGCCCAGACGGGTTTGGCGTTGCCCGTCGCCTGGCGGGCATTGTCAACCGCATCGGCCAGCCGCGTGATGGGCATTCTGGGCACCGGAAGCTCCCACGGGATGATGATGTCCGTGGCACGGGCGTAGTCATCCATGGTGTCGGGGTGGCGCAGGGCAGTGATCACCGGGTGGTTCGGCGACACTTCGGCGATGATCTGGTAGAGGGCGACCATCACGTCTGGCAGCACGAGCTTCGCGTCGGGGCGCTGCACGACCTGCCAGCCGATGAACGCAGGCATATCCCCGAACTTCTGCTGCCGTAGTTCCCAGAAATCGCGGCGGACACTGGGCGATTCGATCAGGAAATGAAGGTCCTTCACTGCGCAGGCCTCGGCAAGCTCGTAGCTGGCCTTTGGCGACGGAACCACGATGGTGTTGTACCCCGCCGCCTTCACCGCATCAAGCTCGTCCGAAGCCATCACGTAGTAGAGCCCGAGAGGGAAGTACGGCGCACCGTTCACCAGCAGGCGGCATTCCTCGTCGAAAGTGACCTCGCTGGCGTACGGTTTGGTGCGCTGGATCGGGAGAGCCAATGACCCGATGACCTTCCCGCCGACCAGTATCTCCGTGCGAAGCTGGTGCTCGCCGATGAGAAGCCCTTCAGAGGGCACAGTAATCCGGAATTTGCCGCCGGGCTCCCGAACGATCCCATCCTTCTCGGTGACGGTCGCTCCGGTGCCCGTGAGCCGGGCGCGAAGCGAGCACTGCTGGACCACCTCGGGGATCCCGTACAGCCTGCCGGTTGCAACAATCTCGGGTACCGGATGGTTGTTGGTCACCGTGCCCCGGAAGGCGGGCTTCACCAGGCGCGCGTCGATGAGGCCCGGCACGTCTAGTTCCTGGTTAAGCAGGAGGTCCCCTGAAGCGGCGTCGCGCAACTCGAGTTCCACCTGGTGCGGGTCGCAGGCAGGCATGGCGTAGTTGAGCTTCACCGGCTGTGGAGTATCTGGACGCAGGGCGAAGCTGCGCCG
>JAGPGE010000432.1 GCA_018056145.1 Armatimonadota bacterium | reverse complement strand
CTCAAGCTGCGTCTCGATGGGTTGCTGTCGTCGATTTTGGTGGTGTCTCCGCTTGCGCGGGTCCGCGTCTGCTGTCTGTCAGCGCATTGTGTGGAGGAACGGGCGAACGACTGTCGTGCGATGTAGGGTTCGGTCGGGGCTGCGACGTTGTGCTGCATTCGTTGGGCGCTTGACCGTCTCAGCTTCGATGTGCTACATTTGCGGCGTTATTGGGATTGCGTCGGCTGCGGTGATGGGCTGCGATGGTATAGTTCGGCCAGTGCCTCGTGTACGGTCGTCGCCCGTTCCTCGTGGCTCCCGAGGGGTTGCGCTAAAACTCCCCCGGAAAACTGACGTCTCGTACCGTCCTGTCGCATGATCTGCTGTCACGCGGCCCCCCGCCGGGTGGGCGTTTCGTTTTTGGGCGCTTGATCGTCGGGCCCTTCCAAGCGAACGGCGGCATTGAGTTTCGCCGAACGTGCGGCGGGGTTTGCGCGGATTTCCTCCTCAGTGGGACTCACCAGCTTCGGAGTGGTGACCCTCACAAGAGGTTTCCTCCCACAGGAACACACGGCAAGGGCCGGGGGACACACGCATGGCTTCTCTAGCTCTCGCAGCGCCTGGCGCGACACGCGGTGCTCACTACTGTTCCACGTTAATATAACCAGGCTAGCCATGCCGGTTGGTCGGAGGAGGTGTACGGCCGCCTCAATGCCCTGGCGCAATTCGGGAAGCGTCTGGTTCACCTCGTCAAGAATCGCCTTCAGGTACCGCGCGGCATCCATCGGTTTGGCCGCCGGGCCCATTGCCGAGGTGATGACCTCCGTAAGCTGCGCCGTGGACTGGATGGGGCGTTCTTGCCGCGCTCGCACGATGCGCCTTGCCACCGCGCGTGCCTCCCGCCCTCGCCCAACGACGGACAGTACTCGGTTGAGACTGGTTTCAAGGTACTCGTTGACAATCCGTTCCGCCGTCAACGCCCCTGCGTCCGATCTGTCCTGCCTCATGTCCAGCGACGTCGTACTCGATGCGCTGAACCCTCGGTTCGTATCAAGCATCTGATCCATCGAGATTCCCGCGTCGATCAGGCAGCCATCCACCGCTGAAATCCCCAGCCCGCCTAGCAACTCCTTCGCCTGCGACATCCTCCCCCACACGTACGTCACCCGATCGCCGTACTCGGCCAGCACTCCTCGCGCCCTCTCCAGCGCTTCCCCGTCTCTGTCAACCCCGATCACATCCGCCCCGCGTTCCAAGATGTGTTTCGCATGTCCGCCCGATCCTAACGTCAGGTCAAGGATCGTCTTGCCCGGCGCCGGCTGAAGATGCCGGAGGACCTCGCTAACCAAGACCGGCTTGTGTCGGATCGAGCCCGTGTTCATGGGAGTCGGTCGTCGCCCCCCCGTATATCTCCTGGGCAATCTCGGGCACTTCCTCGGCCTCGGCCTCACTCAGTTCGGTCCACCAGCCCTCTTCCCAACACTCCAGGTAGTCTCCCATATCGGTTATCACGACATTCCGCTTGCTGTCATCAAGCCGCGCCCATTGCATCAGCGGGTCTGAGAAGCGGAAACGGTTGTTGGTGTCCAGTTCGATGGTCTGCGCCAGGCTCCGGAAGAACCGTGCGTACTTCTCGTGCCGGGGGTTGTTCAGGTTCAGCCGCTTCAGCCCAGCGTCGAAATCGTCCCACTTGTCAGTCTTGTAAATGCGGATCGAGTGGTGGAGACCGCGACAGAGGACCAACTCACGCGGGTACGCCTTCAGCAGTTGCTCGGGCATCGCCAGCCGCCAGTTCGCGTCCAGTTTCCTGGTGAACGCACCCACCGGCCTTGGCACCGAGCTACCTCCCTCCGGTTATCCCTCTGCCGACGACGGTTCATTCGAACTGCCCAGTCCCGTACGTGTGCATCGTAACTGACGCGGGAGTCCTCGTCAAGCGATTTCTAACAAATTCTAGAGTTTTCTGGCGCTAATCCCCTATTCTCCCAAATGATTCTGGGGCTATCGACGCGAGTAGGCCTTCGAGCCAGGGTGGACCTATGCAATCTGCAGGGAGGTCTCGCTGCTGCAGATGAGGAACCGGGTCCGTCGGAGCGTCCGAACCCAGGGAGGGATTGCATGGGCAACAGGGTACTGCGAACCGTTATCCAGTCTGTCGCACTCATCGCCGTGGTGGCCACCGCTCAGGCGGACTGGAACACCAACAAGTTCCAGATCCTGCTGAGCGCTACCGAGACCAAGGGCGGAGGAGACACCAATACCACGCTCTCGTGGAGTCTCGACGGCGGCTGGGACCGCGAAATGTGGGACCGCACTCTTCAGTTCACTCTCGATTCCGACTACTCCAAGAGTGATTCGGCCAAATTGGACCGCCTGCGCACAGGCACACGCCTGCTGGACAAAGACTACGGCAAGGTCCTGCGCGAATGGTCCCCGGTCTACCTGATCCAGACTGAGGGCGACCACAGCCTGGACAGCGTCCACACGCTTGTAGCCGCCGGATTCCGCCAGAAACGGCGCCACGGCTTTCTTGAGGCCACTGCGGGCGTGAGCAAGGACATCCAGACCAGCGAGAGCTGGGTGGGCGACATCGGCTTCGAGGTCGGCTTCGAGAAGCAGATCGGCAGCAAGTGGAAGGTGCGGACCGGGCCCAAAGGCGAATACGGCGCCCTGGGCAGCTTGCGCCTGCGCGACGACCGCTTCCGCTACTCCTGGGACGTCAACGTGGACTACCAGGCCAGCGAACGCCTTGGCGTGGGCTACCGTCTGTGGTATGGGAACACGGTCCCCAACTCAGACCGGACCCAGTGGATCGGCCTGACATACAGGCTCAAATAGCCATCACCGGATTCTGCATGGAAGCTTGGGGATCCCCAAGGATCGAGCGCAAGGGGCGACTTGCCCCTTCGAAGTCCACTGTCAGAGCAATTCAGGAGGCCGGACCTATGCCAATCCGCGCCCGTGCACCCACACGCATCGACTTCGCAGGCGGCACCACCGACCTGCCCTCCTTCCGCAAGCGGGAGGGCGGCGCGGTGGTGAGCGCCACAATCGACCGCTACGCCTATTGCTCGCTCACACGCTGCGATGGCAACGGCTTCCGGATCGTCTCGCAGGACCTCGAGCGGTTCGTCGAGGCCGCGAACATCCGCGAGCTTGAGTATGATGGCAATCTGGACCTGCTGAAAGCCGCCATCCGCGCTCTCGACCTCCCCGGCGGGATCTGCGTGAACGTGCGTTGCGACGCGCCTCCAGGTTCTGGCACCGGATCCTCGGCATCAGTTGGCGTGGCGCTCCTGGGCCTGCTGGATCGTCTCAAGGCATCGGCGGCAGACAATCGCCGCCAGTGCCTGAGCCGTTTCGAGATCGCCGAAATGGCCTGCAATCTCGAGCAGGACCTGGGCATCGTCGGCGGGAAGCAGGACCAGTACGCGGCGGCAGTGGGCGGCTTCAACTACATGGAGTTCTACGATGAGCACCGGGTGATCGTGGAGCCCCTCGAGTTGCGGCCGGAAGTACGCCTTGAACTCCACAAGCACTTGCTGCTGTGCTATTCGGGGCAGTCGCGTCTCAGCGGCGACACAAATCAGCGTATGATCTCCGCCTACGAGTCCGAGGACCCAGTGGTCTGCGGGGCACTGCGCACCGTGAAGCGCGTGGCCATGGACGTCCGTCGCGCACTGATCGGCGCGGACATCGGCTGGCTGGGTGAGCTTCTCGAAGAGGAGTGGCAGGCCCGAGCAATGCTGGCCCCCGGCGTCGTCACCGAGCGCCTGCAGGCCCTGCGCGACGCGGGCATCAATGCCGGCGCGGTGGCCGCGAAGGTCTGTGGCGCCGGCGGCGGCGGCTGTCTGCTGTTCCTCTGCTCCGATGATTCCGAAGCCGCGGTCTCCCGGGCGCTCGAAGCCGCAGGCGGGCGCATCATCAGCTTCGGGTTCGACTTTCGGGGCCTGGAGGTCTGGCAGGCCCCATGAGCCAGGACCCGCCGCAGGGGATTGCATCCCCGGAGTCAGCACGTGAACCACTCCTCGCGCGCCTTGGCCTGCTCCGCGATCCGGACCAGGCGCGCGAGGCCGTGTGCCTGCTATACGCCGCGGTCGGACTGAGCCTCGTCTTCTTCCACGGCCGACCGCGGAACATGGACGCCGACTGGGGCCTGTTTGTCTGGTTCGGCGTGAATTTCCTAGTGCTCTTCTGCGTCCCGGCCCTCATCATCCGCCTCGGCTGGAAGCATCCGCTGGCGCGCTACGGCCTGCAATGGGGCGACTTCCGCATCTGGGGGCGCTACTTCGCCGTGTTTTTCGCAGGGATGGTCCCGCTGATCATCCTCATCTCCCGCGACCCCGGATTCGCCATGTACTACCCGCGTTTCAGCCTGGCCCGCATTCACGCGGGCTACCTGCTCCTGTCCGCGGGCGGGTGGTTGGTCTACTTCTTCGCTTGGGAATGGTTCTTCCGGGGCTTCATGCTGTTCGCCCTGGCGCCGCGACTGGGCGCGGGAACCGCGATTCTCGTCCAGACCATCCCCTTCGTCATGATGCACTATCCCAAGATCGAGGCGGAGGCCTGGTCGTCCATCATCTGCGGCATTGCGCTGGGCCTCATGGCCTACCGGGGACGGTCCTTCGTAGGCACGTGGCTCTTGCACTGGCTGGTCGCGACGTCTATGGATGTGCTCGTCGTCCTGTGGCCTCTGCGCTGATGGGGCGCGGCGTGTGTCGTAGCTCCCCCTCATCCCGAGCCCGCCGTCACGGCGAGGGAGAGGGGGAAGCGCTCCGGTCACGGAGCGCGGGGGTGAGGCCGCCGTCGCTGTCCCGAACTCGACAAACCGACCCGGGAGCCTTCCCATGATAGCCGCCGTCTGCCAGACGCTCTGCCTCCCCAGCGACCTTGAGGGCAACATGCACCGCATGGATCGCGCGCTCATTCAGGCCCATGCCGCGGGCGCGCGCCTGGCGTGTTTCCCCGAGACCGCGTTCCTGGGCTGGGTGAACCCGGACGCCCATCACCGCGCTCACGCAATCCCCGGCGCCTGGACTGATCACCTCGCTGAGCGCGCCCGCGAGTTTTCCATGTTCATCTGTGCGGGGCTTGCGGAGAAGTCCGGCGCCGACCTGTACGACAGCGCGGTCCTGGTCGCGCCCGATGGTGAGCTCATCCTGAAGCACCGCAAGATCAACACCCTCACCCACCTCCTGACGCCGCCCTACACCCGTGGCAGCCTTGCGGATATCCAGGTGGCGGAGACGGAGCTTGGCACGGTGGGCATACTCATCTGTGCAGACACCTTTCTCGCCCCGGTCCTGGAGCGGATGGCATCTCTTAAGCCCGAGCTTCTCTTGGTCCCCTACGGCTGGGCCGCTGAACCGCACCAGTGGCCCGAGCATTCCGAGAAGTTGGCTGAAGTCGTGACGAACACAGCGCTGCGGGTGGGTTGCCCGGTGGTGGGTACGGACTGCGTGGGTATTATCGGCCACGGGCCATGGACGGGGTACACTTACGGCGGACGCAGCGTGGTCTCAGACGCGCACGGGAAGATCCTCGCCTTGGCCGCGGACCGCGAGCCGGACGTGATGATCGTGGACATTGCG
>JAGPGE010000431.1 GCA_018056145.1 Armatimonadota bacterium | reverse complement strand
AGGCAAGACTCAGCACCGGAAAACACGGACATGCTCAGGCAGGCGATCAGATGCCGGGTGATTACCCACAAGATTGAGTCCGACCCACTGAGCACTCGCGGTCGGTCAGGGAAAATGGGCGCGGCCCGCGCATGTGGATGCACGGGCCGATACAGCGGTTTTGATGGTCCAAGGGGCACTTAAGTAAAGAAACCGCCGTCCTCTTGGCCGCTCTGCATCGTGGCGGATAGAGGCGCGGTACTTCAGCGACGCATGGCTGACCGTCAGAATACTACCTGTCTCCGAAAGTGTCCCCGTGGGTCTGGGCCTTGGCGGCGAGCTTGGCGAGCAGTTCCTGCTCTTTGTAGGACTTAACCGACGGCTTGCTCCACTTCATCACGGTGTCTCCCTTGTCCTGCATGATGGTAGCCCAATTGCACGGAGGAAGTCGCTTATGCTCTAGCTATTCGGCGGCGCCACGTCAACCTCTCAATGCCTGTTGCTCAGTTTCGCCGGCCTGACTGCGGAAAGGGAGCCAGACCGCGCTCCCTGCCTGCGCGACCACGACGCCGTCACGGACGATCTCCAGGTACCGTTCACGAAGACGCAAGACGTCCGACGGCGACAGCTCTCCGGTGCGATAGGCGGCTTCGCACACGAGCAGAGCGTCGTCTGCCAGCCTCTCTCGCCAGGCGGCCACATATGGCAGGGCATGTAGCACGTCGGTCTTCAGGCAGGCCAGGGTCTCACGGGCGCATTCCGGATCGTGCTTTTCAAGCACCGAAAGGGTGCCTTTTGCGAGGACAAGCGAAGCCTCGCAGTCCCAACGACATGGAAAATGGCTGATCAGTGCGTAGCCGAAATGCCTGCAGGCGTAGTTGATCAGGGGCTCATAGCGTCCCGATGAGGGCAAGCCGACCGCGGCCACGAGATCGGCGCCATCGGGGAAGTTCCGCCGTTCAACGCACTCTAGGAAAAAGCTGACGCAGCAATCGGGATATCCCAGAAGGCGCCCGAACCGCGCGGGATCAGCGCCGTCGAAGGAGCGGGCGAGGTACACCGCCAACGGGTCAGCACCGATGTACGCATGCACCGAAGCCGCCGCCGTCACCTCGTCATCACGCGCCAGACGGTGCGCGTGGATCGTTCCGCCCACAGGTGCCTGGGGTATCACACGGTACTCCGAGACCGCACCGGCCAGCCCCAGTGCCTGCGCAAAGTCCATGAGAGCCGCCACGTTAGCTTCGCGCAGGAGAACACGCATGGCAGGTTTTGCGCCTTCCAGCACGGCGAGGAGTTCGCACAGACCCCGCCAGCCCAGCAAGGAGCGCGCGGTCTCCAGTTGCTCGCCGGTCATCTCCGCTCACCGTTTGGGCTGGGAGGCTGTGCGGCCGCCTCAAGCGCAGCGTCAACCTTGCGAGCGAGGCGTGCGAACACGTCTTTATAGGCCTCGCACAGGTAGTCCACACCACCCGGACAACCGTCGGCCTGAATGCGCTGGTAGGTGCATCCGCCGTGGCAGTAGCCCCACCATTCACACTCACCACAGGCCGCGTCGCCGTCAGCCCGTGAGCTCCAAAACGCCTGGGCAATCGGCGAGTTCAGGATATACGCCAGATCGTCGCTGAGGATATTCCCGAAATGGAACCGCGGCTCCAGACTCATCTCGCAGCAGGGCGAGACGGTGCCATCGGGCTCGAATCCGGGGAAGTTCGCGCACGAGCCGCCCAGAACGCACGTCTCGGGTGAGTATCCCAGCAGGGCCCGCATGACGTCACCGATGATCGCGATGCATACGCCGTCGTCCTCGCGTGCCCACGCGTCGAAGAGGCCTTCGATGTACTGGCCGAAGCAGGAGATTGTTCCGGGCGTGCGGCACGGGTTAGCGCGCCACTTCCGTATTCCGAGCCGGGTCATCAGTCTGAGGAGTTCGCCGGGAGCGACAGTCGGCGGGCATGTGACCACGGCGATCGCCGACACACTGACGCCCTCCTCCCGCAGCGCTGCGATGCCGTCGAGCAATCGCGCCATCGAGCCGCGCCCGGCGGCATCCACGCGATTGGCATCATGCACCTGTGGCGGACCATCGATGCTGACCCCCACCCGAAACCCATTGTCCGCGAAGAACCGGCCCCACTCACGGTTCAGCAGCGTCCCGTTGCTCTGGACCGAATTGCAGATCTCTTGCCCGGGCTTGCGGTACTTCGCCTGCAGCGCGACCGCGAGTCGGTAGAAATCGATACCCGCCAGGAGGGGTTCGCCGCCATGGAAACAGAAGCCAGCTTTGGCAGGAGAGAGCTCTATCACCTGGGACACTATGCGCTCGAGCAACTCCTCGCTCATGCGCATTACGGGCTGTTCGGGACGGTTGAAGCAGTACCTGCATCGGAGGTTGCAGCTATCACCCACGGGCTTGATGATTGCCTCCAGACAGCGATCGTCCGGCGCGTTTAGCAGTTGGGCCCCGAAGAGCAAGGCCAGTCGGTCGGCCTGCTCCTGGATGATGCCACGCGCGGCGCTGACCACCGCCCTGACCGCGGGCGAAAGTGTGTCATCTATGGGCGCGTTGAGGGCAAGCGTCCTTCTCTCACTGGCTGTAAGCATGGCAGGCCAATCCATGGACGGCAGTAGTGTTTCGCCCGGTGCGCCGCAGGCAGTATAATCGACGGTTGTTCCCTGCCGCAACGTCGCCTGCTTGAGGTGAGACGGTTGACCAGGGCACTGCGCCCGCTGGACGAACTGGTGCCGTCACCTGAAGAGCGCCTGCTGGTCGAGGCCGTCGGAGTGGCAGCCGGGGGGCTGAGCGACGTCCCGGCCGCGAGCAGCGTGTCTGACTGGGAGAGGGTCGCCCAACTGGCGCGCGCGCACCGCGTGGGAGCAGTGGTCGCGCATGCGCTGGCGCGGACAGAGCATCGGATCCCGGCCCCGGCATCGGCGCTCCTCGGCGATGTCGCCAGGGAGGAGTTCGCCGCGACGCTGATCTCCCGCGGCCAGCTCGGGGCCATCACGTCGGCACTCTCGGACGCCGGCGTGCCGACCATGCTTCTCAAGGGCGCGGCGCTGGATCAAGTCGCATATCCGGCCGACCTGCCCCGCAGCATGTCGGACCTGGACCTGCTGGTGCACGAAGAGAGGCTGCAGGAAGCGGTCTCGGTGGTAAGCGGCCTGGGATACCGGCCTTTCGAAGACGCGGGCGATCCCCAGGATGCGTACCATGTGGCACTCGCATGCGAGGGCCGGATCGTGGAGCTTCACTGGCGCATCACCGCGCGCGGCCCATTCCGGTTCGCCCCTGAACGAATCTGGCCGCGGAGACTCGATGTGCCTGCCGGAAGTTCGGGCGTCTTTACCCCGTGCACGGTGGACCTCTTCGTTCTCGGGGCCTTCCACTACGTCTTCCAGAACAGGTTCTACAACGGCCTGCAGTCTCTGCAGGACCTGGCGCTGCTGGCAGGGCGGCCCGGAGAGCAGGCGATCAGCGGCGACCTGGCCCGTGCTGCGCAAGAGACGCGCTCTTCAGGCGCGGTCTACTGGACTCTGTGCATTCTGCGCGACTGGCTGGGGATGGATGTTGAGGAGAGTACCTGGAGGCTTAGACCGCCCGGTTTCGTACATGACCGGGCAGCCAGTCTGCTCGAGGCTACCTTCGTTGATGCGCTGTCGCACATGGGCGCGCGCCCCGGATCGGCGACCGGGCGGGATCGAGTGCTGTGGCGTGTGGCATGCACCAGTTCCGAGAGCCCCGTCACCGCATTGTCGGCGCTCACCACCGAAGTGTTGCGGGCGCCAAGGGGCGGCGAGGGAGGGCAGCGGCTCAGGACCCCACTGAGCCGAGCCCTGTTCCTGCTGCGTCCCACGCGCTGGTCGAAGGCCTGGCGCTCCTTGCGCGGTGACAGGAGGGTGTGACTGCTCCTCGTCGGCCCGCAGGTCCGGAGCGCGGGTCCGGTGACTGTAGCCAGCGCCTTCGCTACTCCAGCCACGCCACCCCTTCGCCTTCCACTCTCCCGTAAGGCGTACCGGCCTCCACTCGCTTGCGGAGCAGCTCCGGGTATGGCAATTCCCGCAGGGTCGTCCAGGCATCGGGCAGGTTGAACAGCATCACGCCATCCGCGCCTGCCTCGTACCAGTTGAGCACGCCCTTCACATAGTCCGCCGGGCCCAGATGCCAGTTGTCGGGTCGGTCGGTATTGTCCTCGCCCGGCGTCGGGTCATGGATGTTGGGTCCGGCTACCCCGCCGTCGAAGGTCGCCTGGTACGTCACCCTCGGGTAGCACTTCACGGTGCTTCCCTTCGCCATTTCCAGGTACTTCATGTGCTCCTTACCCTCGGGCATGATGCAATCCACGATGCCCTCGGAGACCCACGTCGCCACATCCAGCCCCTGCTGTTCGGCGGTCCAGCCGTCATACCAGGTCCCGCAGTTGAAGGATGCATTGAGCACCAGCTTGCGCCCCTTCTCCTGGCCGATCCGGTCCAGCCCTTCCCTCAACTCCCGCAGGTATGTGTTCATGTGCTCGAACTGGCCCGGCTGGTCGGGGTTGAAGTGCCTGCGGTGACGGGTGAAGTCCACGGTGATGCCATCGACGTCGTAGTTCTCAGCGATGTACAGAAGGATGTCCCGGTAGTAACCCCGCGCTTCAGGATTGGCGTAGTTCAGCCCTCCGCCGCTGGCCAGTCGCCATTCGGGGTGCTCGTCCCACACCGTGCTGGGGTAGTAATGCACGTTCGCGCGGTGCGAGGCGTAGATCTTGATCCCCATTTCGTGACTCCGGTCACACAGCTCCTTGAGGATGTCGATCCCCTGGCCGATGAAGCCCTGATAGACGGCGGTGGCTCGGCGATCACCCAGTCGCGCCCGAGTCACGATCCGCCCCGTCATCGGGTGAGGGAAGTTGGTGGTCAGTGAGCCGCCGATACACCAGTTCACGGCCTCTACATTCCCGTGGCCGAACATCTCAATCTGTTCCAATACGCAGCTAATGTCATCCACGCCCCAGTTCCACACGTAGCTGAACCCGTCGCGGTCGATCACCACGCCCTTGCGTTCCAGCTTTGCGCGCTCATCCGCTTCGCGCTTCACGTCAGCCTCGTCCCGCCGAATCAGCTTGATGTAGGCGATGTGAGCGTTGCACAGGCCCCACCAGAAGCTCTGGTAGGTCCCCTTGGGCTGGCGCAGGAGGATGTCCTGCCCGGTGAGGTCGGCGGTCTTGTAGAGGCACTCCACCAGGTTGCCCTCTTTCGCGGGCGGGCTCCAGGCGTTCAGCGGCTCTTCCCACGGGTCCATGTGGGAGAAGAACCGGTCACCGGAAAGCCGGATGTCGATGCCTCCGCCGAAGTAGGGCCGGCAGGTCGCCACCCAGATGTCATACAGCCCGGGGAGCTTCGACGGGTAGGTGAGCGTAGGTGCGATGCACGTCTCCGGTCTCTCCCTGTCCCGCTCTTCGATGCACAGCATCATCCCACTTGTCGTGGCGGTCTTGTAGGACCGCAGCCACCACTTGCCTTTCTCGCTCTGGGCGCCGATGGCTGTGGCCGGCTCGCACCGCGAGAAGTCGCTGAGAATCACCACGTCGCCCACCTGCGGGGTTTTCCCCGCGAGAATGTCTGCGTC
>JAGPGE010000430.1 GCA_018056145.1 Armatimonadota bacterium | reverse complement strand
ACCGTGAGACTGCGGCGGTCGAAAGTCGCCCGAAGGTCGTTGGTTCCCGCGCCGCCGCCCACCGTCTCCCGCTCCCCGTTATCGCGAATGCCCACAGTCACCATCAGCGACGCGCCTCCGGGCACCACGGTACATTGGACGCTCCTGTCCGGCCCGAAGGGCAAGAAGGGGATGTCCGCGGTGTCGATCCCGGTGGCCAGATTGCGGTCGGCGTCGATGTACAGCGTGACCACGGAACTCCCCTGGAAATCCAGCGCTCCCACGGGCAGGTCCTCGGACATCTCGAAACGCCAGACCGCGTTGCTTCCCTCAATGCGGGTGGTCGCCCGTCGGATGTACGGAACCACGCCCGGCGCCGGTTCCGCCGTATACTCGCGCGCCTGAACCGCGGCCAGACCCGGAGGCGCACCCGAGACAACCTGCCCCGTGGAAGCCAGCGCGGTGCCGCTGTCCGGCACTCGGTCCCACTCGTCGCCCGCCGAGAACATCCCCGTCGCGAACACCGCGTACCGGAAGTCCCCCCGGGCATTCATCAGGGCAAGCGGCAGCGTGAATCGCACCCACCGGTCGCCGAATTCCAGGTTCGTACCATTGCCCGCGTCCGGCGAGATCGTTGCCGTGTTCCCGGCTCCCCGTCCCGCCATCACCTCCAGTTCAGCCATGGGCGCAAGCTGGCTGACGTTGAAGGTGATCCGGCAGTCGAAGCCCGGAGTCCCCGCCTCGCCGGTGTTGGCATCGAGGTCGGAATCGATGCTGACGAAGCCACCCGCGCCCGTGGCCATGCCGATCTGCTCCGACGCGTAGCGGATCGTGATGGCCGCTCGCCCGCCGCTGATCGTGGTCTCAACCGCGACCACATCCGCGTTGTCGAAGTCGCCAACCGGGTCTTGGATAACGGCAGCGCTGACGGCCGGGATCGCCCCGACCGTCAGCGCCATGATCACGAGCACGATTGGCACTGCCACCACCATGCACCCCATGGTACGGCGAGTTCAGCCCTACAGCACCGCCACGTCGTACCCCAGGTAGTTGGTGAAGGCCTCGACCATCGCTGCCTTCACGTTCCCCGGCGCGCAACTGACGTGATGCCGGTAACCGTTCTTGCCCACGAAGTACAGAACATCCTGCAGGTGCTCGATCTGCGCCACGCCGGCGCAACCGAAGAAGTCATCGGCGATCGGGTCCTCAGTGAACTTGCCTTCGCCCACGTAGAACTTCACGCGGCCCTCCGCGGTGAGGCTGCTGGCGTAGGTGAAGTCCATCGGCGCGATGCGTCCCACATTGCAGCCGAAAGCGCAGCCCTCGCCCACCACATTGCGCAGGATGGCATGGTCGGTGATCCTGCCCGGTCCGGCCATGAGCGACTGCGGCACCGGCCCGCAGTGGAACAGGATGCACTTGTCGTCTTCATCCGCGAAGTTATTGTTCCAGTCCAGACACGTCGCGGGCTGACCCGTGGCCAGCTTCAGCGCGTGCATGGCTACCGCATTGCCTACGTCCACCTCACAGGAAGCAGCAATGCCGCGGTCATTCATCTCGCTGAGCAGCACGCACGGGGAAATCCCAAGCTGTGCCTGCAACTCAACCCAGCAGCGCAGGGCGATGCAGTCCAGCCGGTACTCGTCCACCATGTCGTCGATCACGACGCCCAGGCGCGAGATCTGCTCCAGGCGGTCCTCCGGCACACCCTCCCAGCAGGTGTAGCTTCGCAGCCGGGCGATCTTGTCATTGAGCTTCGGGGTGCCCGACGCGATGTCGTCCATGCGCTTGAACACGTCGGACAGGTCGAACGCCTCGACCGTGATCCCGTGGCGCTGGAGCGTGACTTCGTCGAAGCGCACGGTCTTGAAGGCCGTGGTCCGCGCGCCCAGAGCGCCCAGAACCATGTCCTTCATACCGTTATACACACGGCAGACCCGGTCGAAGAAGTCGATGTTGTCCGCGAACCGCTCGCTGTGCGGCGAAACGGTGTGCGGCTTGGCGATGGTGTACTTGATGCCCGCCTGCCAGAAGACGTCCATGATGGAGAACTTGCCGCAGAAGGCGTCCCTGCGAAGCTCCGGAGCCATCTTGTCCAGGTCATCCGGGTAAGCGTGGATGAAAATCGGCACCCCGGCGTTCTTCAGCGCCGCCATGGCCCCGTTCTCATCCCCGAAATTCGGGAGCGTAAGGATAACGCCGCCGAACTTGCCTTTGTTCTCCTCTAGAAACTTCGCATAGATGCGGCCCTCTTCCGGCGTCTCCACGGCGCCGAAGCGCGTGGCCGACTCATCCATCAGCAGCACGTCGTGGCCCATTCCCTTGAGAATAGCCACCATCTCCTGGCGCGCCGAAGCCATCAACGAGCCGGGGAACATGCCGCGGTTCCCAAAGTACAGCGCAAAGGTTGTCTTCGCTGCTTCCATCGATCTTGTCTCCTCCTGTGCTTGCGGTGCGAGGTCAATCCGGGGCCTGCAGTCACCCCGACTGTCCCGCCCAATCCTAACGCTATTCCACCTTCTCTGCAGGAATACCTTCGGGCGAGGAGAAGGTACTTCCGCCACGAAGCCGACAACTCAGCGGCCCATCACGGGCCGTCGCTGGAGGCGCAAGTCATGGAGTATCGTCAACTGGGACGCAGCGGCATGCGGGTGTCCAAGCTCTGCCTGGGCACCATGAACTTCGGAAGCAGCACCGACGAGACAGAAGCCGCCCGCATCATTGACGTGAGCATCGAAGGCGGCGTGAACTTCATCGACACCGCGGACGTGTACGCTCGCGGGCTATCCGAGGAGATGACCGGGAAGGCCCTTGCCGCCAATGGGCAGCGAGACAACATCGTCCTCGCGACCAAGGGCGTCGCCACCATGGGCAAGGGCCCCAATGATCGCGGGGCCAGCCGCTATCATCTCACCCGCGCCGTCGAAGCCAGCCTGCGCCGCCTGCAGACTGACCGCATCGACCTGTACTACCTGCACATCACCGACATCGACACACCCATCGACGAGACGCTGGACACTCTCGACATCCTTGTCCGGCAGGGCAAGATACTTTACTGCGCCTGCTCGAAGTGGCCCGTGACGCTGATCATGGAAGCCCTCTGGCTCGCGGACAAGCACGGTTGGCCGCGAATCATCGCCGAGCAGCCGGCGTATAACCTGACCGACCGTCGCGTTGAGCGCGATCTTGTCTGGACCGCCATGCGCCACGGGATCGGCCTCGTGCCCTTTGGACCTCTCGCGGGCGGAGTGCTCAGCGGCATCTACCGCAAGGGCCAGCCCGCTCCTGAGGGCCACAAGTTCAAGGAAGTCGGCCAGAAGGACGGGCACAACCGCTACACCGAGGAGAGCCTGGACCTCGTGGAGGCTCTGATCCCTCTGGCCGAGGCGAAGGGAATCAGCCTCGCCGAGTTCTCCCTGGCCTGGCTCATGCACCGCCCGGGAGTCACCGCGCCCATATGCGGCCCGCGAACCGTGGAGCAGATGGAATCCTCCCTGCGGGCCTGCGACGTGGTCCTCGAGCCCGAAGACATGGCGCAGGTGGATGAAATCATCGCGCCCGGCGCGAACGTGACCAACTACTGCACTCTCCACGAGCGCATGTGCAGAGCGGTTAATAAGCCGGAGAAGCTGGGGCCTTTCTGATCAGCTGGTCGTGCCCACTCACCACCAGAACCCATCAGGGCCCGGCATACATCGCCGGGCCCTGATAGCTTGCACGCGCGATTGCGCCCCAATCAGTCGAACTGCAGCGTGTATGCGGCCTCGCCATGCTGGCTCACATCGAGACCCAGTTCCTCTTCCTCCGGCGTCACACGCAGCCCCATTACCGCATCAAGAACCTTGAGCACCACCCACGATCCCCCGAAACCCCACGCTCCCGCAGCCAGTACGGCCGCTGCCTGGATGAGCACCTGCATCGGATTGCCATGCAGCAGACCGTCGGCTCCGGCCGGGTTGATCGCTGTGCTCGCGAAAACCCCCGTCGCGATAGCTCCCCAGATCCCACCCACACCGTGGCAGGCGAAGACGTCCAGGGTATCGTCAAGCGTGGTGCGTTTGATCACAATGACAGTCATGTTGCACACCAACCCCGCAACCAGGCCGATGGCCATTGCCGCAGACACATCCACAAAGCCCGCCGCTGGAGTGATCGCCACCAGGCCGCAGACCGCGCCTATGGCCGCCCCACTCGCGCTAGGCTTGCCCTTGAGCTGCCAGTCCACCGCCATCCAGCTCAGGGTCGCGAAAGCCGCCGCGACATTCGTCGTGAACATCGCGCTGACCGCCAGGCCATTGATCGCCAGCGCGCTTCCCGCGTTGAACCCGAACCAGCCGAACCACAGTAGCGACGCGCCAAGGATCACGTACGGCACATTGCACGGCCCGGGGTGACCATCTCCGTTCATATAACGCCGACCGATGACCAGCGCCCCGGCGAGCGCCGAACTGCCCGCAACAACGTGGACCACGGTGCCGCCCGCGAAGTCCAGCGCACCCAGTTCCCGCAGCCAGCCGCCCAGACCCCAGACCCAGTGCGCAACAGGAGCGTAGACAACCGTGGCCCAGATGACAATGAAGGCCAGCAGTGACTTGAACCGCACCCGTTCGGCGAACGCGCCGATGATAAGCGCCGGGGTGATCGCCGCGAACTTCATCTGGAAGAAGCAGTACGAGAGACTCGGAATCGTCGCTGCGTAGTCCGCGTCGGGGGCCATCCCCACACCCCGCAGGAACGCATACTTTAGGTTGCCGATGAACCCGCCCATGCTGGTTCCGAAGGCCAGCGAGTATGCCCAAAGCACCCACACCGCCGTGGCGACCGCGAAGATCGCCACGCACTGCACCAGCGTCGAGACCAGGTTCTTCTGGCGCACGAGGCCGCCGTAGAAGAACCCGAGAGCCGGGGTCATGAGCATGACCAGCGCCGCCGACAAGGACACCCAGACGGTGTCGGCCCCATTCAGTTCCGCGTCCTGTGCCGCCTCGATCACCGGCTCCCAACGGCTCAGCAACGCCAGAGCCGCCGCCACTGCTACCACGTAGACCGCCATGAGAGTCATCTTGCGCCGCATCTCGCGTCCTCCATGCTCGCCCGATTCCCGCTGACAGGGTGAATGGCATCAGGCTACAGGGAGGGTGTTTCGGGGATGTTTCGGGAGCGGAGACTCCGGCGGTGGGACTGGACGCGGCACGGGGGGTACTGGCGCACGGTCTCGCCACATCACACGAGATCGATGCCTGTACCCGGATGCGTGGCGCAGCTCAGCAGACGGAATCCGTCAGGCCCCAAAGCGCGTCGGTAACCATGCGCCGGGCCGTCCGCCTATAGCCAGGGGCGGAAGCCCCTCGACTCCCGCGGTCCGGCCTGGCGGCAGAGCCCACGAAGGGGGCGGCAGAAGCAGACCGGGGCAGCGCCCCGCCAGCCCCAACTACCTAACGTGCACAACGAGGGAGCCGGTCCTTGGCTTAGTCATGTTCGATGCGTGGGCTTCCCACTCGAGGCAATAGCCCCCGTGTGGCTCGGCGAAGACAATCTGGGCGCACAACTCCCGCAGGCTAAGGTTGCTGGGCAGGTGCTCTGCCCACGCCCGCCCCCAGCCCTGTCAATAC
>JAGPGE010000429.1 GCA_018056145.1 Armatimonadota bacterium | reverse complement strand
CATCCACGCCTTCCTCGATGCCGGCGGACACGCCCTGTTCTGCTACTTCTGCGAGGACTCTCTGCGCGAACGCCTGGGCCTTGGCGAACTGCTCTACACTTCCGGGGGTGACGAGGGACTCTTCCGCAACCTGGCCTCCACCGGACTTGCCCCGCGCGGAATGCCGGCGACGCTGCGGCAGGGCAGCTGGAATGCATACCTCCTGGCTTCGCTGGATGACAGCATTTCCAGGCCGGTGCTGGAGTGGATCGCGGAGGACGGGCAGACCAACTCGGGCCCGGCGATGACCGTCTCCTCCGAAGCCGCGTGGTTCGGGCACGTCATGGTCGGCGGGAACCTGCCCGAGAAGGCCCGGATGCTGCTGTCTGTCATCGGCAACTGGAACCCGAAGGTCTGGGATCGCGCCGTCCAGCACGCGCTGCGTCCCGACCTGGGCTTCCGGTTCGCCGAGGACATCGCGGCGCTGCAGTCCATGTCCGAAGGCCGTCCGGATGCTTCCGCGGCAGCCGGACGACTCGCGACACAGCACGAGCAGATTCGGCGTGAGGCGGGGAAGGTCGAGCCGTGGGAGACGATCCAGGCCGCCCAGGACTGGCGGCAGGGCTTGCGTGACGTGTACATGACCTGCCTGCCGTCGGCGCCGGATGACATGCGCGGCGCGTGGGTGGTGATGCCCGGCGGTTGCGGCGACTGGGGCTGGGAGAGGACCGCGCAGGTTGCGGCCGAGAACGGGCTGACTGATCTCTTCGTGCGCGTCGAGTGGGGCGGCCGGGCCAGCTATCCCAGCGAGGTCATCCCGTCGCGCCTGGAGCCCGGCGCGCCGGACCCCGTGGCCCAGGGTATCGCGGCCTGCCACCGGCACGGCCTGCGATACCACGCCTGGTTCATCAGCCTGAACTGGCGCACGCCGCCACCGGATCTGGTGCAGGCCATTTCCGCGCAGGGCCTGTGGCAGTATTCCCCCGACGGGCTCGAGACGGTGCGCGAAGGCGGCGACCGCTCGCACTGGCTCAATCCATCGGAGCCCGGAGTCGTCGACCTGCAGGCGCGGATGATGTCGGAAGTCGTGGCGAAGTACCCGGTGGATGGCGTGCACTATGATTACATCCGCTACGAGAACTACAACGGTTCCTACGGTGAGCGGGACAGGGCGCGGTTCGAGGCCTGGGCCAGTGTGAAGGTTGGAAACTGGCCCGCCGACGTGCTTCCTGCGTCCGGCGGCAAGCCCGCGGGGCCGCTGCATGAGAAGTTCCTGGAGTGGCGCTGCGAGCAGGTCAGCAACGTCGTCTTCGCTTCTTCCGCAGCCGTGCGGGCCGCCAACCCGACGTGCAGCATCTCGGCGGCGGTCTACCCGAGTTGGCCCTCGCATCGGCTAACCGTGGGGCAGGACTGGGCCCGCTGGCTGCGCGAGGGGTGGTTGGATTTCGTGTGCCCCATGGTCTACGACGCCCCGAGCTACTACGACCGCCACGTGGATCGTGTGGCGCGCCTGCGGGAGGCGGCCGGCGACCGTCCGCTTATGGCGGGGCTTGGCTCGTGGCTTCACACGGACCCGTTGACCGTTGCCGAACAGGTCGTCGCGGACCGTGAACTGGGCGTCGACGGCTTCCTGCTCTTCTCGTACACGCCGGAACTGGGCGAGAGCTTCCTGCCCGCCCTGAAGCGCGGGGTGTTCGCCGTTCCCGCGAAGCCCAGGTAGCCCGGCGATACTGATTGGACGAGGTGAGGGGCTATGCGCCGCGTGTTCCCCCTGCTCTTCTTGCTCGCGGCTGTCGGACTGTCCGCAGACGAGGTGCGCCTTCGGGTGATGGCGGACACCTCGCTCCAGGCGCATCAGTCCGAGGTCTCCTGTAACAGCGGCGCCACTTCGAGCATCCGAATCAAGGGCAATGAGCACTTCATGCTGGCCAAGTTCGACCTCGCGCCCATCAAAGGCTGGGATGTGGAGAGCGCCCGGCTATTCCTGCATCCCTCGCACCCGCATATGCTGCGCACCGTGGGCGTCTCCACCATCGCCACGGACTGGGAGGAGGGCACGGGTACCGGCGGCGCCGCGGAGAACGGCTGCACGTTCCTGCGGGCCAACCATCCCGACGACCTCTGGGCCGGGCCGGGTAGCGACTTCACCCATGTTTCCCTCACCAACGGCAACACGCGCAGCTTCTACACCGATGTTAAGGAAGTCACCGACGGCTGGCTGAGCATCGATATTGACCCGTGGCTGGTCTACGCCATGACCTCCGGCGCTTCATGCGGCCTGTGCATCTCCGATGAAAAGGGCCAGACCCGGGCCAACAATGATGTGCACTCCCGTGAGCAGAACGGATATCAGCCGTACCTGCTGGTGACGGGGGCGCCTGAGCAGGTCACGGCGGAGCGGCCGGAGATCACCCTCTCGCAGGCGCAGCCTGAGTCCCGCGCAGCCGGCTACCAGACTGGCGCGCTGAGCGTGTCGCTGCGGACGAAGGGAGCGTTCACGATCCGGGGCACGTACGCCAGAGAAGGAGAGGGCGGCGCAATGCCCATCCCCAGGCGGCTCATCCGGCTGGCTGAGGACGGCTCCGCGACCATCACCATTCCGGGCCTGAGCCCTGGCGCCCGGTACTCCATCAACCTGTGCGGAGTGGACCGGCATGGGAACTCGGGGCCGATGATCGGCGCGTTGGTGCGCGCGTCTGCTGCCCGGCCGATGCCGGATGCCCTGCCCGTGGTTGAGCGTGAAAGACCGTGCCCCGAAGCCCCCCCAACAGCCGAAGGCCTCTGCGCCTGGGCCTGCCCGGCGTGGTGCAAAGTGAACCCCAGGTCCGGCGCGGTGCTGGAAGAGTCCGGTGCGCAGGGCTATTCGGCGGACGCCTCGAGTGACTGGCGCCGGGCGAACCCTGTCTGGGATGCCGGGACCGTGCGTCTCGCCGCCGCCCGGGGTGAAGTCCTCGCCACGCAAGTGGTGGTGGAGAACCTGTCTGATCAGCCGCGGGAGGTGGACCTGGAGTACGATCCCGCGGGCTTCCCATCCGAGTGCAAGGTGTTCCGCAATTGGTACGTCAAGGACAGCGAGTGGTTCGCCGAATACATGATCCCGTTGGGCGACGCTTCTGCGCAGATCCCCGCGCCGGACAATGCGGTCCCCGGCCAGCGCAACCAGTCTTTCACGCTGATCTGGTGGATTCCGCCGGACACGACCCCGGGGCTGCACCGGGTCTCGCTGAAGGTGGGGGAGGGCCTCAGCCTGCCTATCGAGATCGAGGTCCACAACTTCACGCTCCCCGCCGAGACCAGTTTCGAGGTGGACTTGAACTGCTATGGACCCGTGTACTCGGACCGCGACTTCGACGAGTACCTGGAGTGGGAGCGCGTGTACTACCGGGCGGCCCACGCGCTGCGCTCGACACTGAACCCGCTGCCGTATTCCCAGTCCGGCCAGACATACCGCGGGTTCGTGCCCGCGCTGGAAGGGTCAGGCGCCGAGATGAAGGTGGCGGACTGGTCAGAGTATGACCGCCACTACGGGCCCTATCTTGACGGGAGCGCCTTCGGGGGCATCCGGGCGGGGGTGCCTATCACCCACATGTACCTGCCCTTCCACGAGAACTGGCCCTCACCCATCGCGGAGCACTACTCCGCGGGCAATGACATCCGCAAGTACCCGGACAACATCGTCGCCCATGCCCTGAGTGCGCCGCCGGTGGAGGAGGCTTTCGACCAGGATTTCCAGGATGCCTTCGTGGCGGTGACCCGGCAGTTCGTGGAGCACTGCAGGGAGCGTGGCTGGGCCAGGACGGAGATGCAGTGCTACCAGAATAACAAGTACTACTTCAAGGACGAGAAGACCGACTTCCGGGGCACTTCCTGGTGGCTGCTGGATGAGCCGATGCACCGCGACGACTGGCTGGCGCTGCGGTTTTTCGCGCGAATGTTCCGTGAGGGCGCGCGGAACAACGAGCGCTTCGTGTACCGGGGCGATATCTCGCGCCCGCAATGGCAGCGCGACTGGCTGGACGGTCTGGCGGACGTGATTTGCGTGAGTTCGGCGCTGTTCACCGATGCTTGGCATTGCCAGCGCATGGCCGACCAGTGGGGGGCTGAGTTCTGGCACTACGGGACCGCCAACGAGGTGCGCGCCAGCAACCTCAACGGTGTTGCCTGGGCGCTGCGTGCATGGATCGGCGGGGCGGATGGCATCCTTCCGTGGAACACCATCGGTGGTGAGGGGGCCCTCACTACCCCCACCGCAACAGCACTCCTCATTCCCGGAAGCAAGTTCGGCATCAAGGGGCCGCTGGTGAGCCTGCGCCTGCTTGCGCTCTGCCGGGGCCAGCAGGACGTGGAGTACCTGAACCTGCTCGCTAAGAAGCGCCTCGCGAGCCGGGATGAGATGCGACGGCTGATCTCGGAGCACCTGACCCTTAATGGCGAACACCGGCAGGCGTGGGCCGATGATGCCGGGACGATGGACTTCGGCGCCCTGCGTTGGGAGGACTTAGACGGCCTGCGCCGGATGGTGGCGAGTGAGCTTTCGAAGTAGCCGCAATCGCGGAAGGTTATCTGCATTTTGGTGTTGAACTACCCGCCGTCCGGGTCTACCGGGCGCACACCAAAGCTGCCGCAGGAGGATGTACCCATGAGCGACAAGATCAGGCTCGCCCTCGTCGGTGCCGGGGGCATGGCGAACGGGGTCCATTACCCCTCGCTCGCCGTTTTCGATGACGTCGAGATGGTCGGTCTGTGCGACCTGGTGCCGGACAAGCTGCAGGCTACCGCTGAGAAGTACAAGATTGAGAGGACGTACACCGACTACAAGAAGATGATTGAGGAGACCGCACCCGACGGTGTCTACGTTCTCATGCCGCCGCACCATCTGTTCGACATCTGCATTCACGTGCTCAGCAGCAAGCTAGCGCTGTTCCTGGAGAAGCCGCCGGGGGTCACCGCCGAGCAGACCCGGCAGATGGCAAACTGCGCCGAGAAGAACGGGGTCGTGAGCCTGGTCGGCTTCAACCGGCGCTACAGCCCGCTCATGCGCCAGTGCAAGAACATGGTGCTCGACCACGGCGGCCCGGTGATCCAGGCCATGAGCAGTTTCTACAAGTGGCACACCGCCGGCCCGTACTACAATGGCGCCATCGACATCCTGAGCTGCGATGCGGTCCATGCGGTGGATGCGCTGCGGTTTATCGGCGGCGATGTGAAGAAGGTTGTTGGCGAGGTCAGCAACCAGGGCATGTCTTTCGGCACGCGGTTCAACGCGTTGGTCGAGTTTGAGAGCGGCGGCGCGGGTGTGCTCATGACCAACTGGCGCGTGGGGGGTCGCATCCACCAGTTCGAGATGCACGGCGAGGGCATCTCCGCCTACGTGAACCCCGACTTTCATGCCGATATCTACGTAGATGGGGCCACCAAGGCCAAGCGCATTACCACGCAGAAGGCCGCGGGCGGGAGCAAGGAGCCCCGGGTCTACTACGGATTCGAGGGGGAGAACCGGGCCTTTGTGGACGCCGTCAAGACAGGCCAGCAGCCCGAGACGTGTCTGGCCGACGCCGTGAAGACGATGGAGCTTGTGGATCGGATCTACCACAGTCCTCTGTAGATTAGTTCAAAAAACGGTGGAGGAATCCGCCTGAACGACGGCGAATAG
>JAGPGE010000428.1 GCA_018056145.1 Armatimonadota bacterium | reverse complement strand
ACAGCCTCAACGCCTCCGCAACCGCGCTCTCAGCGGATGCCGAGACTGTCATGACCCTTCTCGCCGACTGCCTGCGCGAACCCGCATTCCCCGAAGACGAACTGGAGCGCATCCGGCAACTCGCCCTCGCGGGCATCAAGGCCCAGGAGGACGACCCCGAACACGTCACCATGCGCGCCATGATGGACAAGCTCTTCGGCTCGCATCCTTACGCTCTCGACCCGGCGGGCACAGCCCAGTCCGTCCAGGCCATCACGCGCGATGAGCTCATCGCCCACTATCGCCGCGTCTGCACCCCCGAGCGCATGGTCCTGGCAATCTACGGTGACATCACCCCCGACGCCGCCCTCGCTCTCGCGGCGCGTCTCTTCTCCGACTGGAGCCTGCCCGCCGGGCCCGCGCTCAATCTCGACATGCCCGAACTGCCACCGGGCGAGAACCGCGTGGCCCAGGAGCGCCCCCAGCAGCAGGGCATCATCTACGTCGGCTTCCGCGGGCCTCGTGTGGATTCCGACGACCGCTTCGCCCTAGACGTGCTTGACGCCGCCTTCTCCGGCGTCTACTATCCTGGCGGCAGGCTCCATGGGCGCCTGCGTGGCGAGGGCCTCGTCTACTTCACCCACATGGTGCCCTCACCAGGGCTGGACCCGGGCGTCAACATGATCTTCGCCGGAACGGAACCGGATAAGCTGGAAACTGTCGAGACAATCATCAAAGAACTGGTCAGGGAAATTCAGAACGCGCCACTCGGCGACGAAGAACTCAGGCGAGCGAAGCAGATGTGCATCGCCGCCCATCAGGTGCGCGTCGGCGCACTCTCCGATAGGGCCCAGCAGGAGGCGCTGAACGAGCTATACGGGCTGGGCTTCGACGAGGACGCGACCTACCCAGAAGACATCGAAGCGGTAACCGCGGAACAGGTTCAGGCGGCCGCGCGCAAGTACATGGACCTGACCCGTTGCGTCATTTCCGTCACCCGCCCTCCGGCCGCCGAGCCCAAATGAGCCCGGAACGACGGGGACAGGCAATGCCGCGACCGAGCACGCATTGCGACCCGCTCGATGCCGTCCGCCTCTTGGTCGCGTGGGGCGGGCGTCTCGCCCGACAGCCGTTCGCTTTGGCCGTCGCCTTCCAGCCCCGCAGGGGCGCCAGCCCTTTGCCACCAGCGTGAGCCGGTGGTAGGCGTCCTCGTCCGTCGCCGTCCGGATCGGCCCTATCCGTCCCGGCCGTCGCCTTTGTCGTTCCCTTCCATCCTGAGCGCCGTCTGCGAAGGAGAGGGAAAAGCCCGTCGGTCACGACGCGCCCGGGTGAGGCCGCCGTTGCAGTCCCACGTTCCACCAGGGAGCACGCACCATGTCCTTACAGCGGTACGAACTCTGCGTTGTCGACGAGATCCGCGCCACCCTCGCCGAAACAGACGAGGAGCAGATTCGCGACCTCGTCCAGGCCATACTCGACGCCAACCGCATCTTCGTGGGCGGTGCCGGCCGCAGCCTGCTCATGATCCGCACCTTCGCCATGCGCCTCATGCACCTCGGCCTCGTTTCCCACGTCGTCGGCGAAACCATCACTCCCAGCATTGAGCCCGGCGACCTCCTCATTGTCGCATCAGGCTCTGGTCAGACCCGCACCACCCTCGCCATGGTCGAAGCCGCAAGGAGCCGCGGCGCGCGCGCAGCCGTGATCACTGCCCATCCTGGCTCCCCTATCGCGCTCGTCGCCGACCTCGTACTCGAAGTGCACTCACCCATCACAAGCAACCACCCGGATCGTGCATCCTGCCAGCCCCCAGGGTCCCTCTTCGAGCAATGTTTGCTCATCCAGTGCGAGGGTATGGTTATGAGGCTCATGGAGAAACTGGGAACCACCGAAGAGGAGATGAGGGCGCGTCACACCAAGCTCGAGTAACCTCGGCGCGGCTGTGTGAATTGCCCCGGCAATGACCAGCGATGGCGACTGAACGCACATCACAGAAGCAGATCGCGCGAAAACCCTCGCGCAAATGGCTCGCGATCACCCTCATGCTGATCGTGGCCGCGGTCGTCGCTGCCATCTCCGCAGCCGCGCTGGCCGCGAAGCAGTTCAGGGAGAGCGACCGGATCGCCGACAATGTCACCATTCAGGGCGTTGACGTCAGCAACCTTACCGCCGCCGAAGCAGCCGCGGCCGTTTCCCAGGAGTGGGCCGCCAGACTCCCCAGCCAGGTCTCACTCACCTGGCCGGGTGGCAAAGTGCGCAAGTCCCCCGAGCAACTGGGCGCCCGCCTCCGCATAAAGACCGCTGTCTCCCGCGCAATGCGCATCGCCCGCGAAGGCGGGTTCACGAACCAGATCATGACCCGCGTGCGCCTCATCCGCGACGGTGTTGACATTCCCGTTCGCGTCGAAGTCGATGAGAGTGTCGTCGAAGCACGACTGATCGACCTCGTCCCCGAAATCAACCGCGAACCCCGCAACGCCGACATCAGCGTAGACGGCGACGTCGTCAATGTCATACCCGGCCGCACCGGTCTCGAACTCGACGTGGAAAAGAGCACCGCCGCTCTCGTCACGGCGCTCAAGGATCCATCCCTCGAATCCTTCAAACTCATCACCCGAGTGCAGCAACCCGCCATCCGCGCAGCCGACCTCAAGCACCTCGAGGTCGTGCTCGCATCCTACACCACCCGCTTCCGATCATGGCAGAAGGACCGCACCCACAACCTGCGCCTCGCCATCAACAACCTTGCCCGCGCAGTCATCATGCCAGGCGACACCTTCTCCTTCAACGAACGCATTGGCCCGCGCCTTTCCGAACAGGGCTGGCGCGCAGCGCCGATCTTCATCGACGGCGAGGTCGAGCCCTCAACAGGCGGCGGCATCTGCCAGGTCGCCACAACCGTCTATAACGCCGCCCTTCTTGCCAACCTCGACACCGTCGAGCGCCATCACCACTCCCGACCGGTCGACTACGCTCCAGCCGGCCGCGATGCAACCGTCTACTGGGGCCAGTACGACCTGCGAATCCGCAACCAGCTTCGCCACCCCGTCCTCATCATCGGCTCCATCGGCGACAGCTCCCTCACCATCAAAGTCCTCGGCGCGCGTTCCGACAAGTACGACGTGGAGATCGAGCGCAGCGGCGAGCAGACCATCCCCCACACCACCAAAGAGATCAAAGATCCCGAACTGGAAGAGGGGAAACGCGAGGTCGAGAAGCCTGGGCGCAACGGCAAGCGCGTGACCGTAACACGAATCGTCCGCAAGAATGGCAAGACCGTCGCCACCGAGCGCCTGCACACCGACACCTACTCACCCCAGGCCGAAGTGGTGCGAATCGGCGCCAAGCCCAAGGAAGAACCCGCTGTGACTACCCCGGATGGCCAGGAGATCAACGCCACCGCACCCGGCCAGCCCGCCGCCGCCCAGCCCGGCAAACCGGCTCAACCCTCGCCATCAGGGAAGCCCAGCGCACCCGCGAAGCCGCCGACATCGCCCAAACCCGCCGGAATCGCCCGACCTTCGACACCTGCCAAGCCCGTCCCACCCGACGAAGACTGACCAATGCCGCTCCGGCCACATCCTGGTCACGTGGGGCGCGCGTCCCGCCCGCGAGCCGTCCGCGCCGCACTGGGGGACTGGCATCCGGTTCCGAGCCTTACCGGAACCGGTGCCTGTACCCAATGCCCTCTCCGTTGTACGCCGTCGCCTCTGAGCCCCGCACGCGGGTGCCCGCCCTCTGCCACTAGCCTGATCTTGCGGACTCAGCGCGCGTCCGCCTGACGCTCCGGCGCACAGCCGCCCTCCCACCCCAGATGCACTCGCGCCGCCGCCACAATCGCCGCCAGGTTCTCCTCCAGGCCCAAGTCAGCATCCATCGCCTCATGGAGCAGGCAGCCCTCGTATCCAATTCCGTCCAGCCCTTCCACAAATCCCGCCCAATCTGTCACGCCTCGCCCCGGAATCCAGTGCCGCTCATCCACTCCATCGTGATCCGAAATGTGCACCGTCGCCACTCGCTCCCCCAGGGCGCTCAAAGACTCCCTCACATCCGCTCGCAGCGTGACGTGGTTCACGTCGTAGCACACTTTCAGGTCTCCGTCCACGATCCCGGTTAGCCACAACATCTCCTCCACCGTATTGCCCAGGCAGGTCCGCGGCAACGCCTCCAGTGCAGGGACAAGCCCCCGCTGCGAAGCCCGTTTGCAGAGCTCATTCAGACTTCGCACGCACTGCGTCAGCCGTCTCTCACGCTCCTCATCGCCAATCGGTTCGCGGCTGCCGTGCAGCACCAGGATCTTCGCCCCCAGGGCTTCCGCAACTTCCATCGCCCGCACGATGTTGTCGATCGAGTCCCGTCGCGACCCCTCGTCCGCCGCCGAGATGTCCGTCTGCCCGAAGGGCGCATGCACGCTCCGCACCCACACCCCGCTCGCCTCAGCCGAGGCCTTCACCCGCTCGATGTGCCCCTCATCGCGGAAACGGTCCTCAACGCACAGGTACTCAATGGTCCGTATCGGACTGGCGCCCAGAGTCTCCAGTGCAGGCTCCGGCCAGTCTGCGCCCAGCTTGCTCCTCAACAGCGACGTACTCACGCCCAGCTTCCGATCGTACTTTGCCATTCGGTTGACACATCTGCCTTCCGGGGTCAGAATCCTCACGCGCTTTGCGGCCGCGAACGGCCTCGCCCGAACTCACCGCTGCATCCTTTCGTCTGAGAACCCGTGCCGCACTGCGCTCTCCGGGCCCTGTCCGGAGCATCCGAACCAGGTGGTGACCTGTCGTGAAGCTCCTTGACTCCGTCTCCCACGGCGTTGTCCTGCTGTGTTTGCTCATTGCCCTGCCCGCGGCTGGAGACACCTCTCCCGCCGCTCCCGAGCCCATGCCATCCTCGCCCGCTCTCGAGCTCGCGAGGGGCCTCAGCCAGGCTTTCGCGGAAGTCGCGGCTCACGTCCGCCCCGCCGTGGTCAACATCTCATCGACCCGTGTCGAACGCGCCCGCACTCCCTCGCTTTCGCCTCTCTT
Organism: Armatimonadota bacterium; assembly: GCA_018056145.1. Taxonomy (GTDB): domain Bacteria; phylum Armatimonadota; class Zipacnadia; order Zipacnadales; family JABUFB01; genus JABUFB01. Next base: position 647 of record JAGPGE010000428.1, on the reverse strand, counting down.
CCGTGGCTTCTTCCCCGAACTCGACGACCTTCTCGTCGAGCCCGAACGACAGGTTACCAGCCTCGGCTCAGGCGTCATCGTCCGTCCCGACGGCTACATCGTCACCAATGCCCACGTGGTCCAGGGCGCCCAGCAGATCACCGTCACCCTCTCGGACGATCGCGAGTTTGAGGCTACCCTCGTCGGCCAGGACACATTCACTGACCTCGCCGTCGTCCACATCAGCGCCACCGACCTTCCCTGCGCCCGCTTCGGAGACGCCACGAAGCTCCAGGTCGGCGAATGGGTCATCGCCATCGGCTCGCCTCTTGGGCTTCCCCAGACCGTCACTGCCGGCATCATCAGCGCGGTTGGCCGCAAGGACCTGGGCATCCAGGGCTATGAGGACTTCATCCAAACCGATGCCGCCATCAATCCCGGCAACAGCGGCGGCGCACTCGTCAACCTTGCCGGCGAAGTCGTCGGCATCAACGCCGCAATCGCCAGCGAAGGTGGCGGTTACGACGGCATCTGCTTCGCCACCCCCAGCTCCGTAGTCTGGCCCGTCATGGACGCCCTCATCCGCAACGGCTCAATCCCGCGCCCCTGGGTCGGCATCATTGCCCGCAAGATCGACCGCTCCCTCTGCCGCTCCCTTGGCCTCGAGA
>JAGPGE010000427.1 GCA_018056145.1 Armatimonadota bacterium | reverse complement strand
GTCCCACGCGGACCTGGCCATCTCCTGCGAGGATGCCGGCAGCATCCCCGAGGGCGGCGACCGCTACTCAATCCCGTATGGGATGCACGAGAGCTACTGCGCGGCCGGAATCGCCCTGTCGGGGATGGTCGCCCCGGGATGGGATGCCACATTGAGCCTCGCCGAGCCGGGACACCTGATGATCAGCGCGATACCGAGGGACCCAGACTGCCCCGTGTGCGGCGAGGGTACGATGCGCTGGCCGGAGGCGTCCGCGACGGTAGAGGCGGACGCGCCCTTGCATGAGGCGTGCGCCCGCGCAGCCGCTGATTCGGGACTGACGGAAGAGCTGACGGTGCGCTTCCTGCGGCCCATTTCCCGGGGCACCCACTGCGCATGCGGAAGGCGGGACGCGCCGCGGATGATGCGCGTGGAATGTGGGGTCTGCGGGGGACGCATCGCCCCCCTGCGGGGTTGTGGCTTCACCATGGCCCTCGAGGAACTGCGGGCGGGCGGAGCGACGGCGCGTTCCCTGAATCTGCCGCCCCGGGACCTGATCCTGCTGCAGGATGGGACCGGGCAGCAGGTCACATTGCTCACGACGGAGGGTGGTTCCTTTGAAAGCATCACGAGTTAGAGCCGAACGCGGCGAACTGGTGCGCATGGTGGAGGGTAGCCCCCACGTGGAGATCGTGGAGCAGTCCGACGGCCATCTTCTCCTGCGGTTCACGGTGCCCGGGACGGTGATCGCGGGCGGGCAGGTGACCGTGCGCCCGGAACACCACATCCGGGTGGTCTGGCCCCCCGTTGAGATACCGGGTCTGGTGGCTTTCTACGAGCCCCAGGAGGACGGCGGCGTCTGGTTCCACCCAAACGCCCTGGCGTCCGAACCGTATGCCTGCTGCACCAATCTCGAGACACAGATCGCCCGACAGGCGATGACTCCCATGTGGATGGCCGTCGAGCTGATCTACCGGATGCTCGCGGGGTCCTGGAGCGCCCACGATGGCGTGCTCAACGTGGCGGCGGCCCAGTGGTACGCGGCGGCTGCGGCACGCAACCAACTTCCGTTCACCGACGAGCCCTTCATCTGAACAACAGACCCGCAATACCGGGGCCGCCAAGCGAGGCACAGTATGGTCAGTACATGCGCGATCATCCGCAATGCACTGGACAGCCCGGTGGGCTGGAGCAAGGACACGCCCTCCGGTGCTGTTGTCGACGGTCTGCAGGAATGGGCGCTGGACCCAGGCGGCGCGGGCTGGCTTTTTGGACGAAACGGCCACAAGCCTGCGGTCGCCCGGCGCAAAGAGCTTCTCGGAGCATGGATCGCGGCCCTGTTGAAGGTTGCGGGGGGCGAGCATGCCAGCCCGCCCTGGGCGCAGGAGGCAGCCGGCGAAGTCAAAATCCGCGCGGAGAACCACGGTCTCCAGTTGGAGCTTGGTCTGCAGACGCCGCACAATCTGCCGCTGGACCGACTCGAGGGCTGGCGGCGGCAGTGCAACCAGTCCCTGCGCCTCGCGACGATTGCGCCGGACTGGAGCGCCGTGACCGTCTGGGCGCCCTATGTCGAACCCGACGACGCGGCGGCCGATACCGTGGTCCAGGCGCTCTACCACGCGCGGGACCAGCTGCAGACCATCTTCGCGTCACTGGCGGACCCGGTTGTGTGCGAGATCTTCCTTCGCCGGCGCGGCGACGCGAAATGATCCGAGGCGGTGCTCCACCGCTTCAGACCCACCAGAAGGAGGTGAACCATGGTCTTCAGGGACCTCACCGGTCAACGAGAGTGCCAGGTGTCCCAGCCCGCGGGGACCCAGGTGGCAGATGTGCTGGCCGAGGCCGTTTCGCGCCTGCGCCTGCCCCAGAGCTACAACGGAGTGCCCGCCGAGTATGCGGTACGGACGCAGGACGGCCATCTGCTTCGGCCCAGTGACAGCCTGGACGACCCCCGGGTGCGCGACTCGCTCACCCAGGGCGAGAACACGGTCATGCCCCGCCTGACCGCCGCCTGATGCGGCCGGGCAGGGCCACCAACACGGTGGCGGGGCCGGCGTGAGGGGACGGCGAAGACGATCCGCCATTCGCCTCGCGCCAGCCCCCAACCACCCGGATCGCCGCAACGGAGGGAAGCAGATGATCCGCAAGTACACCATCAACACGTCCCGGCGCGAGGTATCCGTGAGTGAAGGGCTGGACGCCACCCAGGTGGAGCGCCGGATCGAGCTTGCGGGGCAGGGCATCGCACTGGAAGTAGCGGCGGAGCACGAGATGCCTGGGCGCGTGACGATCCGAGCAAAGCCGGCCCGCACCGAGACCACGAAGCCGGGGGCACTGGACACCTGGGATGTCGTCGTGATCTCGGACGACGACGAAGTCCTGGCGGAACGCAAGGTGCTGCTATCCCACGTGTTCCTCTACGAGACCCAGGCCCTGGTGGACACACTCGCACCGCTGGGGCTGTTCCGGGCAGGCGAGGAGGCACTGAGCCTGTTTCGGGACGACGACGCTGAGCCCATGGCCGGGCAATTGGAGTTCAGCTACCGATTGCCGCAGGTCGAGCCCGAGCCCGACGAGCGTGACCACGTAGTGCTGTCCAGGCGGGCAACGAAGCGCATCGCGCAGCTGATGCGGGAAGACGACGGCGACGGGTTCGAGCGCAAGGGCTTCGTGGTCGGCACGCTCGACGCCCGGTTCATACCGCGGGTCGAAGAGATCCTCGTCCCGGATGAGCCCGAGAATGGAGAGCCCTCCGCGTCTCGAGAGCATGTTGACATTGATCCCGCCGACTGGCTCTGGGCCCAGACCGAAGTGGAGCGCATGGGGCCGCCCCTGCAGATCCTGGGCGTCTTCCACACCCAGCCCGGAAGCCTGAAGCCGTCCATGACCGACATCCACCTGTTCCAGTGGTCGGGCAGCGCAAGCTCGGTGTTCCTGGTGGCGTGCGAAGTCCAGGGACAGCCCCTCGTAGCCGCGTACCGGTTCGAGACCGGCAGGCTGGTGCAGGTGGACATCAGGGCCGAGCAGGCCCCGTCAAACCGGGAAGCCGTCTCCGCCCTTGCGAGCGAGGAGAATGACTGATGGCACGGCTTGTCACCGTTGAGGGCGACTGCCTGTTCTCGCTGCAACTGCCGGGCTTCGGGGCGGTGGAATTGGGCTGGTCAGGGGATCGGCCGACCCTTACCCGCCTGGAACTCGACAGCGACCCGTCGGGACCGGTGATCGCGTCTAGCCGCGACGCGGGACACGTGATTTATGCGCCGCCCGGGGGCGAAGCGGGGCTCCTGGACTACCCGATGCTTGCGGGAGTTGCAGTGCTGTGCGATCACGACGCGATTCGCTGGCAGGGGCACGAGTTCCGGTACACGGTGTTGGATTGGCTCTGCGCCGACCCCGAAGCCGCCGACACCTATGCCGGCCGCGAAGGCGTCCTGTGTCCGGCGGACATGGAACCCCTGGAGCCCGGACAGCGGGTGTGCCGGTGTCCGACCTGCGGCTTCGTTCTTCACGCGGATTGTGTGCGCGAAAGCGGGGCCTGTCCCGTCTGCGCCACCCGGGCGTTGGATGGCCCGGAGGAGATCGGCAGGCAGTCCGGGTTCGCCTGCCAGTTGAGGATGTGGTGTCTGTGAGCCACGAGGAGTTCAACATCGAGAGCTTGGTCCGTCTTCACGTGGAAGCGGCGCAGCACTCGGAGAGCCCGCGCCAGGCGGATCGGATCTTCGATCGCCTCGCGCGCGAACTGGAAGTGCAGGGCGTCTCGTCGCGGTACATCGCGGCAATCGTTACGCCTCTGCGCGACGCCCACGCGGCCCTGCTCAAAGCCCGCCGGGCGCTGTCCGAGCAGCAGGCCGAAGCCCGGTCCATGATGGACAAGGTCTACAGCAGTTCCGCCCGCAAGCTTGGCCGGGTCACCCGGGTAACCACGACCCTGGTGGATGGCGAAACGCGCCCCGCGGTGTGGATCGACGACCGGGATTTCGTGGTCCTGCCGCGGGAAGTGGAGACCCAGCCGGTGGTGGGCGACCTGGCCGAGTACACCCTGGGCCTCGCGGAAGATGCCATCTGGTTCGGTTCGCACCGCGATGTCTCCAACACCATGCGCTGCCGGTTCCGCTCGGTGGATATCCAGCCCGACGGGAACCTGCTGGTGGAGGTGTCTCTCCACGAACAGGGGGAGCAGTCGGACTGCATCTGGGCGCGGGTGTCCGAGGAACTGGCGGAGATCCTGCCTGAACTGAAGCCCGGCGACCCGCTGCGCGTGACCCGCGAGCCGGCCTGCGCTTTCCCGGTGCCCCCCGAAGCGGACGAGGAGAGAGACGAGACCCGCGGCGGGCTGTTCGAGTTCATCACCCCCGTTCCCGCCGAGAAGGATGACTTCACCTACGATGCCCGGGTGCTGCAGCGCATTGACTCGGCGGTGGGCATCATCGCGCGGTCGGAGAAGGCGCTCCGCAATCGGATCAAAGTGCCGAAGGTCATCTGCTTCTCCGGGCCCTCCGGCTGCGGGAAGTCCACCATCGCCCGGCGCTATCTGGCGCGGCTCATGGAAGACCTCGACTTCCAGATCATCGCGATCAACAGTGCGCAGATCCGGTCCTCATGGCTGGGCGAGAGCGAGAAGCGTTTCGACATGGCCCTCAAAGCCGGCGACAGCGGCCGCAACACCCTGATCCTCATGGACGAGGCCGACAGCGTCCTGCCCAAGCGCAGCGGACACAACATGACAACCACCGACGACGTGAACGCTCGCACTTTCGCCACGGCGGTCCAGCACCTGGACCGCGAGCAACAGCCGGGCGACCCGCTACGGGTAGTGGTCTTCACCACCAACTTCTTCTCAAATCTGGACGCGGCTCTGCGACGGCGGGTGGACGAGCATATCCAGGTGGGCCTTCCCGGCAGGGATACCTCGCTGCGGATCATGACCGGCTATCTGTCCAACCGCCCCGACGTGGTTCAGACGGACCCGGCCGACCTGGCGCGGCAGGTCATCGCCGCAACCGACTTCCCCTTCATGCGCCTGGTCTTCGACGGAAGCGAGGACGTGGAGGAGTATCTGGCCAGCCAGCTTCTCACGGGAGCGATTATCGAGGCCGCCGTGCAGACCTGCGCCCGGCTGGCTCTGACCACCGACGGTGTCATCCGCCCCGCCGCCCTGGCCGCCGAAGTAAACCGCCGCCTGGAAGCCTCGTACGCCGACTGCGGGCCTGAGGACCTGCCGGTGGCGATCGGCATGGATCGCCAGCAGGCCAGGCGCATCAAAGAGATGCACGTCATGCGCGAGCAGGAGCATGCCGTCCAGTCCCATTCGCGCGTGCGCCGTCTGCAGTTCCTGGCCGCCAGTTGACGTTAGGGCGACCGAGACAAGGAGCCGCCACCCATGAGCCATGAACTCGAAGTCCGCCCCTCCATCGGCAAGGAGAACGAGCACGTCTGCAGGGACGCTCGCATTCCCGGCGCCGACCTGTCCCAGCGTCGCGGCGCCGAGGCTGCCCAGACTGCCCTGTGCGAACTGCTCTACCCGAACCAGTCGCGGCCGCCGATCTACGGGCTCTACCGCAACCTGTACGAAGGTTCCTGGGGCGACTGCGGCGGCTCCTACGCGGCGGGGGAGACGCTGGCGCCGCTCTTCGATGGGTCCGCGGCGTACCTGGACCTGTTCCAGCTGGAGC
>JAGPGE010000426.1 GCA_018056145.1 Armatimonadota bacterium | reverse complement strand
GGTTTCTCCAGAATGCAGCGCCGTTTGGAATGCCATACGGCGGGTCCGTGACCACCGCGTCCACACACCCATCCGGAAGGTCGCGCATGACCTCCAGGCAGTCGCCAAGCCGCAAGTCAACGGTCACGCTCATGCCCTCGTCCTCTTGTTATCCAGAGATGGTGGACGTGCCCGGAGTCGAACCGGGGTCCCCGGGGAACATGATTGCGACCGCTCCCCGGGCGATACCCGTCACGCCCACGATGCCTACTTCCTGCTCTTCGTCGCCACGCCGATTGCGGCAAGCAGCGTAATGCCTGCGCCAAGCGCCGCGAACACGCTGCCTACGCCGATCCAGTAGCTCCACGGGTCGATCTGCATTCAGTCTTCCACCCACCCGTCAGGACGCTGGAAGATGAAGTCGTAGCCCGTGAAGCAGACCAGTTGCCAGCCCTGCGCCCCAAGTGCGTTGAAGTCGGCGTCGCTCAGTTCACCGTCTAAAACCGTCTTGTACTCAAACCTGATCCGGCGCGGCGGTGGCGGCGTGGTCCGCATGATCTCACTCACTGCCGGACCCGTCTGTGGATCTCGCACGTTCAGTTGCGGCATCGCTCGTGTCCTCCTGATCGTCCTGTTGTCCATCGACGGCGCTTGCTACGCCGGGAACGTTCTTTGAGAAGTGCAACTGGAATGCCTCTGCCCGGATCCGCGCGTCCTCTTCAGTCAAAGGCGGCAGGCCGGCTTCCTCCAGGACCACGTTCGTCAGGTCCGGGGGCACGAACACATTCATGTCCATCAGCGCCCGGATGTAGTTTGCGAACGGGGTGAGGTCCCGCAGGCCAATCTGCCCGTGTCTCAAGACAGGCATGTATCTCGGGCGCCCGGAGTGGTTATACGCGACCCAGCGCGGCACGACGTACTGGTTGAAGATGTCGGCAACCCAGTCGGCCGTTGCACGGAGACTGCTGATGAACATGCTGCTATGGTCCTTGCTCAGACCGAAGCTGCCCTTGTCGCCGCCCTGAGAAAGCCCGACGAAGTGGCAGAGCATGGACTGCAGCTTGTACTGGCGCTGCCGCTCAATCATGCTTTCCCACGGGATGTCTGAAGGCCCGGGCCAGGTCAGGTCCAACTTCCAGTTCGGGCCGGGGAGCACGATGCCCACGTCATTCCCGGCGCGGATCCTGCTCAGGACGGCGCGGATAGTTGTCGCTTCCGCTTCCGTCACTTCGATGTCGTCCGTGGTCGGCTGCGCCACCCACAGACCCGTCGCGCTTCTCTCCACGCGCAGCAGCGCCCAGTGCGACAACTGCTCCTCATACCGGTGGGCTTTCCATGCGCGCCGCAGGCAGCCCATGCCCTCCGGGTTCCTGCCCTTTCCTCTCCACGTCCAGACCACAAGCCTGTCTATCGGGATGTACTGGCGGTTGATGTAAGTGCCATCTGGCCTCTGCCCTCTGAACCAGTAGCCCTTCAGCCCACCTTCGTCGTCGAAGTCCCACTGCTGTACGCTTGTCCGCTCGCGCCTCGCGAACTTCCGCAAGACCGTGCGCGGGCCGTCAACCCCATTCGTCTGCGTGTCCCAGACCGTCTCCGTGAGTGCGAACCCGAAAAACGGGGCGTCCAGCACCTGCTCCAGAAGCTCTCGCCAGGAATGCGACATGCCCTCGCCTTCGATGATGTTGCGGTGCATCCGTTCAGCAAGGTACTTGCCGGCGTCGCTCTTGTCGTCCTGGTGCGGGGTTATCTCCCACTTCGCCGATTGGATTGGTGGGACAATCAACTGCTCCATCGCGCCGATAGCGGTGTCGGAGTTGTACATCTCCTGATACCGCGCCATGCGCGTAGACAGGTTCTGCATACTGCTGTTGTAGTCGTCGATGATCTGACCGCCGGTAGCATTGAGCCCCGTGGTGCCAAGTTCGCCCTGCGGCGCCTCGTGGTCGTCATAGGCTATGGACGCCCTGATCTCACGGCCGCTTTCCGGGTATCCGACGCCAAGTGCCTTCCCGGGGCGCCGGCGCTTCTGTGGCTCATCGTCTGCCTGGCGTCTCTTGCGCTTGCCGAGTGCCCTGAAACCAGTGACGTTGTGCAATGCCAACGCTGCGTCATACAGGATCGGGTGCATCAATATCGCTCCTCGCGCAGGTCTTGCCAGGACTTGTCCCCTGGAATGCCGGTAGCCCGACGTACATTGTCCCCTGAAGTGCCACTGTATGTCAACCCTTGGCACGCCAGAATGAACGCATCGAACTCGTCCAGGTGCTTGCCGCCGATGTTCTTGGCGACCCCCTTGTACCTGTGGCCCTTCGTGATCGACTTAAAGGCTTCGTACAGGGGTTTGAAGTGTTCCTGGTGAACAATGACCTTGCCGCGCTCAAGGCAGGTGATCGCGTGGTCAACCAGTCTGGTGCGCGGGATCTTCAGTTCCCGCATCCTGTCCTGCTGGTTGTAGCCCTCGTTGATGTTCGCGCCGCGATTGTCGGTGATCTTCACGCAGACCTTGCCCTGCACGTTGACAAGGCTGGTCGTTCCAACCTCGTTGGTGGCGTCGATGAAGACTCGCTTCGCGGGCCATATCAACGGCAGTTCCTCGATGAAGTCGATCTTCTGCTGCGTCCTGGTGCCAGGCTCGTCGGACGTTGACTTGAACGTCTTCAGTTCGACGACCTGGGCAGGCCGGATAGTCGCGTCTATCACGCAGGCGACCGTATCGCATTCTCCCCCGCTTGCCTGGTCGATGCCGATAAGGTACTTGTGGCCGGCTGAGTACACTGGACCGATCCAGTCGTGAACACGAGCCATCTGAGCGAGCTTCGGCCAGTCAATCGCGGCGTCTCCGAGAAGCATGGGTGCGCATTCATGGGCCTCCATAAACTCGTCTTCGCCCATCTCCGCAATCTTCCGCTCTTTCCAGGCTTCGTCCCGCCCGGGGTGAACCCGCCAGGTCGCCTTGATGCGCTCAAGCCCCACGCTCTCAGCTTTCTCGCAGAGTTGGTGAAAAAGCGTACCGAACCCATTGTGCGTGCTGACGTAGACGAGGCCGCAGGAGGCTTCGTCTAGCATACCGTGCATCCCGGACTGGATCTGCTCCGCGTCAGGCATCCGCGAGAACTCTTCGAGCACCACCCAGTTCCCGTCGAATGAGTGGCCGGCGTCAGGGCTGGCAGCGTGGGCGCGCAGGTAGTTGTCTGACTTGGCGCCACTGAACTTGATCTCGTTCGTGTTGTCTGTGCCCGTGTACAGTCGCTTGCGCATTTCATCGGGCATGATGCAGGTCTCAAGGGCACGCTTTGAGATACGCAGGATGCGCTGGACGGCGACCTCAGCCTTGTTCGCGACGATATGCCCGTGGAATGGCACGTCGAACAAAACCATCCACGCGGCGCCTATCTGCACTGCCGTTGAAGCCCCAATCTGTCGCGACTTCTCCAGGATGAACCTCTGCTTCGCTACGGTCTTCCTGATGATAGTCTTCTGGAACGGTGTGGGCTCGTATACCACAAGGCCGTGCGTCTTCGTCTCAATCTTCGGCCTCGCCGCCTGGATCCACTTGATCGGGTCCGTCTCCGCTTCGTCGCGTACCAGCGTTACCTTCGTCGCGTGCTGCTGCAGTGCCGCCATGAGGCCATTCGTCGCTGCGCCGGTTAGCGGGTCTGCCATTGGCGTCACCTTTTCTACTACGCGCTCTGGTGGCGGGATGGGTGGCTCCGTCTTATTGGCTTCCACCCTGTCCCGCATTTCATTGGAGGTCAGATACTCGCCGTATCGGAGACTGGTCCCGGTGAGGGCTGCTTCGCCGAGAGTGGTGAGGTAGGTTGGTTTCGCATGGCCTTGGCCGGCCGCCAACTTAACGCGCTTGATGTGCTTCTTTGCGATAAGGCTGTCAATGCACTGGCGGGCGGTGCGCCAGGCGACGCCGTGCTTCTCGGAAACGTAATCGCAGATATGCTTCGCGCAGCACCCGGGGTTGTCGTGAATGTACTCAAGCGAAGATCGCTCAAGGTGCCCGGTGTACAGGCGGGCGTCGCTGATGTCCTCGGTTACTGGCTTTGTTCCCCGTCCCATTCTTCCTCGCTGTCCTACGCCTGCTCGCCTTCCTCAACACCATCAGGCGCCGCTGCCAACTGCTGCTGCGCGTCGCCGGCCTCTGGGAACAGTTTCGCGATGATCGCGCCGGTCTGCTCCGGGGACACTTCGAGTATCTGGATGACCTCCAGGACCGCACGCATGACCTCCGACGACACGCGCTGCTCGATCTCCTGCTGGTTGTCCAGGACGGCACGAGCGCGCTCCTCGATCTTCGATGCCGTGTCCAGGGCGCCGGTGAGTTCACGGAAGTCGGATGGCTTGATGCCGCTGATGATCTGCTTGCGGCCCTCTTTCGTGTAGAGGGCATCGACCTCGATCATCTCGCCTTCCTTCAGGGTCTTCGGGGCCTTGAAGAACAACTGCTTCTCTGCGATGGAATCTTCACAGACGCGCCGGATGGCGTCCGCCGCCTGCAACTGAACCATCGCCCGCCGCACACTGGCGCTGGTATCCCACTGAGGGCCGAGATACTCGCCATGCGTCAGGCGCTCGCGCTCGATGTCCCAGTCGTCGCCGGCATCTGCCGCATTCTTCTTCCAGGTCCGCAATGTTGCCGGGGAGATCCCGAGGTGGGCGGCGAGGTAACTGTCCTGCGGGAATGCGTAGCTGATGTACATGAGCCTCGCGAGTTCCTTCTTCTCGGCGGAGTACCCACGCTTACGCGGCTCGATGCTCTCCACGCGCTTCCTCCCTCTTGCGCCGCCTGTACTGGACGCGCTTGACTTCGTTGATCAGGCCGGCCGGGGTGAACCAGCCGTCTTCTGTAAGGTCAGCAATCTTCGCGTCCCGGATCTTCCCGGCGCAGGTGTCGCAGAGAACCCTGTGGATGCGCTGGTTCTCCCGGTACGCAGGGGAGCCGTCGGCAATCGGGATTTCGTTGAAGCAGCCCTTGCAGAAGTTCAGGCAGTACGGGATGGACCGCTGCTTCTCACCGTCACTGGTCCTGGAACGGGTCGGTATCTTCATCGGTCGCGGCTCCTTGCGCGGGGTAGTCCGTGGTGGGGTACTCGAAGTACATGGGCTCGACGGAGAAGGCGATGACCTTGAGCTTGCTGGTGGTCTTGCCGTCCGTGGTAAACGTGTCCGACACGAGCTTCCCGGTGACGATGACGTAGGTGCCGCCCGGGAGCGTGGCGAGGAGGTCCGCGTTCGCTTTGAACGCGGTCATCGTGACGATGTTGTCCTTCTGTTCGCCGTCTCTGCCCTTGTCCTTGGTGTCGATGCCGAACTCGCACCAGGAGTTGCCGGCCTTCGACGTGCTGATAGCCGGTGTTGAGACGAGGTATCCTCCGAGAGTGACCTGGTTGATCATGTCCTGCGTCTCCTTCAGTTGGGGTTGTAAGCGGTGGCGTCCGCGACGCCTTTGTACTCGCCAAGTCCAATCCCGAGGCGCAATGCGTCCTCTACGATATGGTAGGCGGCGCCGGATGGGAATGCGTCTGGGTCTGCCAAGAGTGCGGCGGCCGCTTCCGCGCAGACAGACTTGGCGAGGGTCGAAATGCTGGCGTCTTCGTGCTCGAAGACTTCTGCACACGCTTCGCGCGTCTCTGCGTCAAACAGTGCTGATATGTCTCGCGACCCATATAGC
>JAGPGE010000425.1 GCA_018056145.1 Armatimonadota bacterium | reverse complement strand
GGAATGGAACATACATGGGGTTGTTCAGCGTGACGGACGGGCCCTGGTCGTCCGCGGTCACGGCCTTCGCGCGCAGGCCGTAGAACCCGCCGACGTTCCCATCTTCCACGAAGCCCTCGATCTCCGCTTCCCTCCAAGCGCCGCCACCGCGCACTTCGGCAGGAGCGCTGAAGGTCATGCCCGCGAAGTGCAGGTCGAAGCCAGTGATCTCGCGGGTCGGGTCGAACGCCGCGACGTTGGTCTCGATGCGCCGGGTCTCCGGGTCCCACTGGATGCTCTGGAACTCGGCGGCACTCTCAGCCCACTCGCCGCGGTAGATGGTCTCCAGTGAGCCTTCAGGGGTGACCCAGATGAGCCTGTACCCGGGAGCGCTGCCGTCGGGGCAAGGGTTCTTGCGCTCCGGACCTGCCCACCAGGATCCCGAGACCGCGCCACTCTCCCACACAGGAGCGCCGGCGAAGTCGTAGGTCTTCACCTCGTGGGTGTGCCCGGCGAACATGCCGATCACAGGCCGCTCCTGGAGCAGCGCAGCGAAGGCGTCGCGGTTCGCGAAACCCCGCGGCGGCTCGTGCATGAACAGACAGATAGGCGTGTCGGGCGACACGTGCATAAGGTCCTGCCTCAGCCACTCAAGCTCCACATCGGTCAGGCCGTCGCGGTACCCGCCGCCCACCTTGCCGGGTGTGTTCACCCGTGTTGCGTGCAGGAGCACGTAATGAACGCCGGCGTTGTCAAAGCTGTAGTAGAGCGGTCCTCGCAGGCGGCTGTAGGCGCCCTCGCCGAGAAGGTTCTGGTCACCCTCGAAGGACTTCGCGCCGGTCCCGCACATCTCATGATTGCCCGGTAACGTCAACAACGGTGCCGAAACCGGGTCGATGCCCTGCTGGAAGGCCGCGTACAAGTCGCGCACCCGCGCCTCAGTGGTGGCGCCATTGACATCCATGACCAGATCGCCTGTGGCGATGACGAACCGGGGATTGAGGCCGCCGATCTGCTCCGAGACCTGCTTGATCAGGTTCACGCTGTCGGGCAGAGCGTGGATGTCGGTGATCTGGACAATCAACGCGCCGGGCTTCAGCTCGTCACCCGCCGGAGAGCGCAGGGCGAAATCCAGGCCCGTGCGAGGGGTCGCGCCCTCGACACCCTCCCAGAACCTGTTCGCGGTGGGCCAGTAGCCGGCGTGCCAACTGACGCGAATGACGGTGTACTCGTCGGGCGGGTTCAGCGTGTAGGAGCCGTCTTCGCGCGTGCAGGTGACGGTGATCCCGTCGCTGATGCGCACGCCTGACAGGCCGGGCTCATCGGCTTCGCGCTGGCCGTTTGCATTGCGGTCGTAGTAGACGGTCCCCGTGACCTGCGCGGCCTGGGACATTCCACAGAGCAGCGACAGAAGGACAGCGACCATCAGGATGCGTCTCATGGGGTGACCTCCGGGGAAGAACTGGGATTGGGCGCGGAAACGCCAGTGCACGGGTCCATCATCCGCCGCGCGTGTTATCTGGGGCTGAAGTCCGGCTTATCCTTGTCTTAAGGCTTGCGACGTTACCGCCAATCAACCAGCGGCGGCCTGCGCGCGGGAATGCGCGTGAAGTCCTCAGCGGGATGCCCAAGCACGACGACCGCGTGCACCTGGTTACCCGGCCTGATGCCCAGGTGCTCGCGCAGGTCCGGCCTGATCCGCAGCGCGTCCGAGGCGTACCCCGTGACGCAGGTCCCCAGGCCCCGAGCCCAAGCGACCAGGGTGATCGCGAAGGTTGCGTAGTGGCATGCGGACTCCGGCATCACCTGATCATCGGCGGCATGGATGACGATGACCACGGGCGCGTCGAAGAACAGGCGGTCGCGCCCGGCATCCACAGCTTTCACGAAAGCCGGCACCGCGGCGAGCATGTGGGGGTGAGTCGCGGTTTGCGGGTCCGCACCCAGTGCGGCCAGCCGCGCCTCGCGGTGGTCTTTGTCTGCCAGGGCTTCGCCGAAAGCTCGGTAGTGCGCCTCGACCTTCTCCCGCAGTTCGGCAACCTGGGCCGGATCGGTGAGCACCACATACTCCTGGGGCTGGCAGTTCGCCGCAGTCGGGACCCACGCCGCTGCCTGCAGGATCGCCTCGATCTCCTCGCGAAGCACCGGTTCGTCCGTGTAGCGCCGAACCGTCCGCCGGGTCCGCATCAGGTCCGTCAGCGCTTCAGGCTCGACGGCGGAAACGGGCGCAGACGCGAGTTCTCCGCCCTCCTCGTCCACGATGGCTCCGGTGGGGCAGATAGCAGCGCAGTGACCGCACTCGATGCAGGCCACCCGTCCGATCTTGATGAAGTCCCCCTTGCTGCGCACCATTTCGCTCGGGCAGGTGGGAATGCACCAGCCGCACATCGTGCACTTGTCGGCGTCCACGGTCAGCTTCAAAGCGTCCCTCCGGTGCTCAGCGCGGTCAGGGAGCGTCCTGTCCCTCGCGCAGTTCCTGTATCCGTATGTCATCCAGAAACACGGTGGTGGTCCGCAGTTCCTGAATTGTCTCGATTACCAGGTCCAGTTCCCCGTCCTCCGGCGCAGCAAAGACCGCGCTTACCACCCGCGCGAAGGGCACGTGATACTCGTCCTTGCGCGCCACTGGGGGCACTTCGTGGGGGGAAACGATTACTCTCTCGCCCAGCCGCACCCGAACCACCGGCCAGCCATCCCCCTGCCGCTGCACCCGTCCGTTCTCGCGGAAGGTGACCACGTACCGGTGGCCCTTCTCGAAGCCCGCGACCCGTTGTTTGATGCTCCCGGGGCCCTGGATGAGCGCGACCTGCCGGCCGTGAGGAATCGCGCCATTGTCGTAGAACGGCGAGACCGGCCCCGAGCGTTTCTCGGGGTCCTTCCAGACGGGGTTGATGCCCACATTGCCCAATGCCTTCCAGCCGGTGATCTGGTTCCCGTGCTGGGCGCACAGGCCGGGAGATCGCGAGTAGGCATCGGCCTCGAAGCTCCCGTTGGCCACCTGGGGCGCGGCCATCAACACAGAACCCGTGGCAAGGAGAGCCACGATGAACAGTGCTGCCGTTTGTACTACGGCGCGAGTTGTTGCCATGCCACCGCCTCCCCGGTTCGCTAACTCTCGTCCGCCTGTGCGGCCTCCTCGGCCATCTCCGCCTCCACAGCCTCCTGCTCCTCATGACGGATCTTCAGCGATGAAAGCAGCGCCAGGAGGTCGGAGCCGCCGAAGATGATGACGAACACGGAGAGCAGCGCAAAGATGGTCAGCCCTCCGTACCAGATCACAGCCCACAGTGAGACCCAGAAGTCCTGCATGGACTACTCCTCCTCCTTCGGGGCGTCCGGGAACAGCGATGAAAGGGCAAACATGACAACGCACGCGGTCGCGGCCACTACAAGCCCTACGACTTCGCTGGGCCAACTCACACCGAATACCTGCTGCACCGGCTTCAGGCCCAGGATGGTGAAGAAGCCGCAGATGAAGGCCCCGTAGGCGCCCGCCTTGCTGGCGCGCTTCCAGTAGACCCCCCCCAACCAGTGTCGCGAAGGCCCCGGTGAAGTAGATCGCGCCGGTGACCGCCATATAGTCCCACAGGTCTTCGCTGAGCGGGTACCACAGCCCCCAGACCAGCAGGAAGACAGCGACCAGCATCATTATGCTCCGGGCGATGTTGATCCGGGTCTTGGCAGCCACATGCCCGCCCATGAGAGGCGCAATGACGTCCTGAGTGATGACCGCGCTCCAGGTGTGCAGGTATGTGTTGTAGGTGGACATCGCCGCTGCGAGCATCCCCGCCGTGAGCAGGCCGATGAACCCGGCGGGCAGCAGGTTGGCCAGGGCAATGGGCATGGCGCGAAGCTGCAGGCTGGAGTCCGCGGAGCCTGTCTCCGGCAGGAAGATCTCGCGCAGGGCCGGGTGTCCAGCGACATACGCCAGGCCCACGATGCCCCAGAAGTAGGGGATCAGGAACCGCACGAGGAAGCCGACTGAGCCCCAGAGATAGGTGCGCCGCACCACCTTCTCGCTCTCGGCGCTGGTGGCGCGCATGACCGATGTCTGCCACACGCATGCGCTGATGAAGCCCAGAAACAGCATCCAGACCAGATACGTCGGCCCGAGTCCGCTCTCTTTCATGAGCGGGTTGAAGCCCGCTTCGCCTTTGAGCTCCGACACCGCCGACACCAGGTCACTCCAGCCGAAATGCTGCATGAGCAGTATCGACGTGACCACCAGCCCGATGGACATCACCACGTACTGAAGGTAGTCTGTGAGCACAACGGAGATCATCCCACCCAGCATGGTGTACAGGAGCACCAGGGCCAGGATGATGGTCATTGCGATCTTCAGCTGGCCCTCCTGATGCATCCCCATCACGCTGGTGACGAAGATGGAGTCGGCCTTGAGGAACATCCCCATGTTCAGGATACCCGAGGCGGCAAGGATGATCGCGCCGGTGACCCGGACGCCCTTGCTGAAGCGCACCTCGTAGAACTCGGGGATGGTCATCACGCCGTGGTGACGCAGAGGGACGACGATGAACCCTGTCAACCCCACAATGAGGCCAGCCGCCGCCGCAAGCACCGCTATGGCGAAGGCCGCGAAAGCGCAGGTGAAGCCTTTCTGGGCCGAGTACATGACTGTGACCAGGCCCAGTTCAGTGGCGATCATCGAGGCTACGCCAAGGTACGTGCGCACCGACCGTCCGGCCACCACGTAGTCCTCCATGTCGCGGATGTAGCGCATCGCCCACATCCCCAGCAAGGTGGAGACCACCAGGAAGACCACAGTGATGCCCCAGTCGGCATCGCCGAAATTGGTGTGCAACTGCAGTTTCGCGAGGGCATCCATGAGGCGAGAACCTCGGCGAGGGGCACTATCGCCCGGGTTGCGCGGCAGTCAGCGACCCGTGGGGTTTCCCTAAGCGGGTGCGGATTCCTTCCCGCGGCGCACAAACGGTCGCAGGGCCAATGGCGCCCGCGCTGCTGCCTCATCTCGCCATCGTGTATAATCACGGCACTTTCCCTGAGAGGGTGCATTGAATGGTTGGCGTTATCCGCGACCCTGTATTCCTAAAGCACAACATCCCCGGGCATCCCGAGAGCCCCGAGCGCCTCCGGGCGATCCAAGATCACCTCGACGCCTCCGGGCTGTTGGCTGGTACCCGCTCCCTGCGCTTCGAGCCTGCCACCCGCGAGCAGCTTCTCTGGCTCCATGCCGAGGAGCACCTGGCATCCTTGGAGCGCGCCTGCGCCACGGGTCGCGCGGACTTCACCATCGACACTCTCGCCATGGAGGATACCTGCGAGGCGGCATACGCGGCGGCTGGAGCGTGCATCGCGGCGGCGAAGGCGTCCCTGAGCGATGAGTGCCCGCGTTCGCTCTGCCTGGTGCGGCCACCGGGCCACCACGCGGGGGAAGACCTCATCAAGGGCTTCTGCTTCCTCAATAATGTCGCGCTGGCCGCCGAAGCAGCCCTGCGCGACGGGGCCGAGCGCATCGCCATCGTGGACTTCGACGTCCACCACGGCAACGGCACGCAGGAGCTCTTCTACCACCGCCGGGATGTACTCTACACGTCGATCCACGAACACGGCCTATTCCCGGGGACCGGATCATTTGATGAGGTGGGTGTCGAGGAGGGCGCCGGGTATACCATCAACGTGCCACTGGTCCGAGGCGCGGGGATGCGCACTATGCGCG
>JAGPGE010000424.1 GCA_018056145.1 Armatimonadota bacterium | reverse complement strand
GTACGGCATTTCCCACGGTGTCTCGTCTTCGCTGATTGAGTTCAACCTGTTCGACTTCAACCGCCATTCCATAGCCGGAACGGGCGCGCCGGGCAACAGTTACATCGCCCGGAACAACGTGGAACTCGGCACCTCCCTGAGCCACTGTTTCGACATGCACGGCGGCCGTGACAGGAATGACGGCACGGACATCGCGGGCACGCGCATTGAGATTTACAACAACACCTTCCGGGCGCCCCAGACACCCATCGCCATCCGCGGAACGCCCGAAGAGACCTGCGATGTGTACCACAACTGGTTTCCCTTGCATGACACGCCGGCCAAGGCTGTTCGCGCCGGCAAGCAGACCCGGGTGTTCGACAACGCTCACGGCGCGGAGCCGAAGGTAATCCCGGAGTGAGCGCAGCTCGGTTGGAGATGGTCAGCATGCGTGCGGCCCTGGCGTTTGCAGTTGTACTCGCAGCTCTCCCGGCGTGCGCTGACCTTTCGGCGTCGAAGATCAGCCTGCATCTGATCAACAGTTACACGCCGGGCGCGCGGCAGGTTGTGGCTGCCGGCCCTCGCGTGCTCAAGGTGCTGGACCTGCACGAGCCGATGCTCGAAGCGCTGCGTGACTACAAGTCCCGACACCCGCAGGGCGTCACGGTACTGCGCATCTACACGCAGCACTCGTACCCGCGCGACGCGGACCCGGCAGCGTCCGGGAGAGACTACTGGGAGACGGCATTAAAGCCCGCGCTGGACCGCCTCGCGCCGGAAGACCGGGCGCTGATCGATTACGTCGAAGGCCCCAATGAGTGCGAGCCGTATCCCATCTGGGAATCGGTGGAGACCGCCCGTTGGATGGCGCGCTTCTGGCAGACCCTCGCGCCACTCATCGCGCGGGCCGGCTTCCGCCCATGCATCTCCAACATCCCGGTGGGCAATCCGCCGGGCACGCCGGATGAGATTCGCGAGAAGATGCTGGCCTTCGCGCCCGGCCTGCTCGCGGCCCACAAGGTGAAGGGCTGCTGGAGCTACCACGCATATTCCCTGGCTTACGGCACTGACATGGCGCAGGAGATATGGACCTCGCTGCGCTACCGGATGCTCCATGGCATGCTCGTCGACAAGCACCCGGAACTGGCGAAGATGCCGCTGATCATCACCGAAGCGGGCATCGATTTCCGGGGCAACCCGCGGGAAGACGGCTGGCAGGCGCGTGGCGATGCAGCGAAGTTCAAGAACTGGCTCAAATGGTTCGACGCCCGCCTGCGCGAAGACCCGTATGTCCTGGGCGCCACGCTGTTCCAGTCCGGGAATGCCGAGGGCTGGTCATCCTTCGACACCGAGCCGGTCAACGCGTGGCTGGCGGACTGGCTGAGAAGCACTGAACCGGGGATGGTGAATGGAGGATAGCGGAAGGCCGATGTGGACGGCGGCGTTCTTGGGCGAAGGATGCGCACCAGTTTCCCCGGCGCAGTTGGGGCAGTACTCTGGGCGCCGTCTCCACCTACCACCCCAGCTCTACCTCCAGCACCCCCGGTTCCGCGACAATCTGCGCCTCGCCGAGTTCCAGCATTACCTGACGGCCGTCGCGCTTCACCTCACAGGGCACGGTCACCCCGCTGACGGTCACGGCCCCGGACGGCTCTCCCGCTTCCGCCGGTAGTTCGAAGAGGAGCCGTGAGACCCGCAGCTTTCCGTGGCGCAGTTCGATGCGTTCCGTCTGGCGGTTGCCGTCGCGTTTCTGGACGAACAATCCCCAGCCCTCGGGCGCGGTGAAGAAGCTCCGGTGATCTTCGGGCTGCCACCGGGGCTTGAGGCCGATGATCCCGGCCGGCCCGTCGAGGACCAGCCCCTGCGCGGCGATGAGCAGCCCCCACGAACTCATGGCCCGGGCATAGAACTTGCCACATTCCAGCTCATTGAAGGGATTGCCGCCCGGCCCGCTGTTGAGGCCATCCCGCCGTCTGCCGTCGTAACGTGACCGCGCCGCCGAGACGATTCTGTCCGCCTCCTCGATCATACCCTCCGAGATGAGCAAGCCCGCGGTGGAGTACTCGATACCCGTCCAGACCTCATCGGCGTAGATGATGAAGGGGTCGGGCCGGCCACCTTTGGGCCAGGTGCACATGAGCAGGCCGGATGCGTCGTCCAGCACGTACCGGCGCGGGCGCTGCTCGACCCCCACGAAGCTCTCGCGAAAGTTGTTGCACACAATTGCCCTCAGGGCGCTCCTCACCCGGTCCGGCGGATACAGGTGCCCCAGACCGAGCTGGTGTGCCCACCATTGCCCCAGAAGCTGGTCGCTGTGGCATCCGGGGCCGTAGTCGTGCAGCGGCTTTGCGTCGGGCTTCTGGATGTAGTACTCCCCGTTCCACAAGAACTCGTTCTGGTTGCGCATGCCCGCTTCGCGCACAGCCTTCCAGGTTTCGGCGACCTCGGGCTCGTCCATGTCAAGGGCAAGCTGCTCCGCCGCCGCGAGAGCCGCCAGGTACTGGGAGCCGATGAAGGTGTTCGCGCCCGAGACATTGCAGTCGTAGGTGTTGGGCTGCTGCCCCGAAGGCACGCCGTCGCGGTCGGCGTCGATGCGCTCGATCAGCCAGTCCATGGCTTTCTGCAAGGCGGGCCAGACGCTGCGCAGGAATCGGTCGTCGGCGCTCATCTGGTGCTCGCGCAGGACCTCAACAATGGCCGCGCACTGGCCGTCGATGAACGCCCCGTGCGGGCCATGCTGGCGGTGGGATGTCTCGCCTGTGTCGCGCATG
This sequence comes from Armatimonadota bacterium, assembly GCA_018056145.1. Lineage (GTDB taxonomy): Bacteria > Armatimonadota > Zipacnadia > Zipacnadales > JABUFB01 > JABUFB01. The sequence goes on along the minus strand of JAGPGE010000424.1, from coordinate 2,926 downwards.
TACACCAGCAAGTCGGACTGCCGCATGTTCCGGCCGATCTCCGGGAACAGCCGGGCATGGCTCTGGGCGTAGTTCCAGACGTGGGTGCAGTTGAGGGGACAGCAGCCGTAGGAGCCCTCGAAGCCCCCGAAATACCCGTCCTCCGCCCACCAGGTTGTGGGCCCGCGGAAGATCACCGACTGCGAGGTCATGGCATCGAGCCAGGACTCGGGCAGGTTAGATTCGTACATGGTGCGCTGGTACAGGTCGGTGCGTTCCCACAGCGCATCGGCGTTCTCGCAGACGTACCGCGCAACCTGTCCGGCGTCCCCGAACCGGCGGCTGTACAGGTTGCCCTCATGCCCGCCGAGGCGGGAGACATTGGGGAAGTGCCAGGTGATGACGAAGGTGGCCGTGCGCGCTTCACCGGGCGCGAGCTTGAAAGGCACCGCAACTGCCGCGTTGCCCGCAGCGATCTGCGGACGCCGGACGGCGCCCGCGCTGGCGAAGTCGTGTACCATCAGGCGACCCTCAACCCATAGTCCCGCGGCGGCTTCCGGGTCCGGGGAAGCAAGCGCCATGGATCCGTAGTCCGGGGATGCCGGCACCAGCCACTCGGCCTGCCCCATGGGGACGCCCCGGGCGGTTTCGAGCATCGCTTTGACCCAGTCATCCGGTGGCTGGGCGGCGAGGCAGACCACTGCGGGAGCCTTGCCCAGCTTGCCCGAGAGGACCACCGCCTTGCCGCTGGCATCAGTGGCGATGGGCTGGAAGCCACTCTCGGCGGCGCGTTCGGGATCAACGCTCATGCATTCCGTCGGACGCCACGCCTGTAGCTTGTCAGCCGAGGGCAGGCCCGGCTGCGGGGTTATCGCCGCCGCCTGCGCGGTGGTTGCGGCATCAGACAGCCAGCCCAGCGCGCCTGTCAGCAGGGGATAGGCGCGGTCCTGGCGCAGGACCTCGTCGGAGCGAGTATTGCTGAAAAAGATGTGGTCGATGTTGATGTGGCCCCAGCCGCCGGAGTTCGCATCCACGATCTCGAAGACCGCCTCGCGGCCCTGCAGGTCGCGCGCATCCCACCAGGCGGGCTCCAGCTTCTCGTCATTCTTCCCGGTTGCGGTGCGGACGATCTCGTCGCCGATGCGCAGGTTGATGCAGGTCTGATTCGCGTGTGCGCCGCCGCCGATGAGGAAGCCGATCCAGGGCTTGCGGATCGTGAAGGGCTTCGACACCGCCTTGCCCCGCGGCTGGTCATTGGGCTGGAAGGTGTTGACCAGCCCCCCGCCCAGGAAGCCGCTCACGGCTTGCTGTCCGCCGGTGGTTCCGCCCGCGGGCGCTTTGCCGAAGGCATCGCCGGTGACGGTCCAGCCCTCATACGAGCCGCCCTCGAAGTCCTCGAAGACTTCCATCCCCAGGGCGCGCTCCTCCTCCTGCACCCGTTGCAGGAGCCGGGGGAAATCCGCGCCGATGCCCGAGATCACCACGGGGCTGCCTTCGCGCATTGCCTGGGCCAGTTGGCCGATGCGCTCTTCGAAGCGCGCGCGGTCCTCGACAGAACCGTCAGGCCGTGAGAGACCATCAACCCATAGGATCGGCGGCTCGGGAAGCGCCCTGCCGTAGATTTCGCGCACACGGAACTGCCCTGGGGCGAGTCCATGCGCGCCCGGGTGGATGAACACTCCGTGGTATCCTCTCTCGTCGAAAGCAAAGGCTGGCACAGCGCCCGGCGCCGCGAAGCCGGCACGGTCCAGTGGCGGGAGAGCATTGGCCAGACTGGCGAGTACTGAGGTGGACACCGGGCGGTCACTGTCATTGCTTGCCGTGACGCGGAAGATCGCGCACGGCAACGCGGAGTTCGCGGCATCGGTGGGGATCATCGGGTTGTACGCTTCGAGCGTCACCCGCACAGGCAGCGCCGGGTCACTGAACCGCAGGCGAGCGATAGGGTAGCCGCCCTCGTACTCGAGCGACTGCATGGGCGCGAACGCCGGCCTGCCCACAGTCTGTAGGCAGCGCACCACTGGCTCGGAACCCTCCGCTTCAGCGCGGATCGCGAAAAACGTGTCGCGCACGGGGCGCTCGTCGTAGTTGTTGAACACCTGCCAGACCGCGAGGCGGCCCTGACCGTCCAGCCAGATCGTGCCCGTGCCGATGCCGCCGATGGGCATGAGCACGTACTCCAGGTTGGCGCCGCGGTATGTGCGCGGAGCCTGCCGGGGCCAAGAGCCCAGCCAGCGCTCCCGGGGGCGTGTCGGAGGCCTGTCAGCGTTGGCTCCGGCGCTCCAGGGGGCTTCCCAGGGGCTGCCGGGGGACTGATCGTCTGACTGCACAGGGGTGGCAAGGGGCGTGCTCGCTTGGGCCAGTTGCGCCAGGAACTCCTGGGCATTGGAGCCCTCGCAGGCGCACTGGGAAAAGACGGGAGTGGCAAGAGCACTGGCCGCGACGAGGGCGCAGAGGGTGAGCAAGGCGCGGCGTGTCATGTGTCTCGCCTCCGGGGATTCGGGGAGAAAACGGCGGGAAGACCTCGGGCCACGGATGTCCGCCCAACAGACGGCGCACGCGGTTGCGAACCGGTGCCTCTAGTCGCTTCGGAGAAGACCGGGCCGGAGCAGTGGGTACAGACACCGTCCCCCGAGTGAGACGCGGGGACGGATTTCAGTCCCCCACTGCCGGGCGCGACGCGAACGGGTGCCACACCACGCCCCGCGTGGTGCACTCGTCCCGGGCCGCATTGTTTCCGTCCTGCCGCAGGCCCTGTCAACGACCATCTCACACCGGTGGCAGGCGTGCGCTACCCCTCCGGCGCCGGGATCTCTTCGCCGCCCGATTTCACGTTAGCCGGCGTGAACTTGCGGGTACCGAGGGTGATGTTCTTCGGCACGTCTTCCCCCGCAAGAATCTTCAACGCCATCTCGATGGCCTCCCTGCCACCCGTGGGATACTGGAA
>JAGPGE010000423.1 GCA_018056145.1 Armatimonadota bacterium | reverse complement strand
GGCCAGGGCTGCTGGACCGGGGTGAACGAAGTCTACCTCACCGGTTCTGAATCGCTGCACGAGTACATGGGCGAGATGATGCGCAAGTGCGGCTGGTCGGGGACGATCCGCGATGAACCCGACGGGTTCTCCGACCATTTTCCATTCATCATCGAAGACGTTCCCGCGGCGTGGTTCTGCCGGCGCAATTGCGCGGGTGGCCGGTGGTTCCACCACAGCCATTTCGACAACATCGAAGCGCTGTCGCCCTTGGTTCTCGCCGCCTGCGCGGATTTCGTGGGTGAACTGGCGCTGGACATCTGCACGAAGACCGCCCTGCCCTTCGACCGCGCCTTCCCGAAATGCACTCGGGAAGCGGTGCGCAAGGTGGCGGACGGCTGGCTCAAGCTCTGACCTGCCCGGAGGCTCCATGTTCACCGGTCTCATCGAGGAAGTCGGGGTCATCCGCTCTGTGAGCCGCACCGGCACCGGCGCGGAGATCACCATCCAGGCCGCCACGGTCCTGGACGGTGCGCGCATCGGCGACAGCATCGCCTGCAATGGCTGCTGCCTGACCGCGACCTCCCTCGGTTCCGGCCTCTTCACCGCCCATGCGGGGACCGAGACCCTCGCTCGAACAACCGTGGGCGCGTGGAAGCCCGGAGACCGCGTGAACCTTGAGCGCGCGCTGAGCGTGGGCAGCCGCCTGGGTGGGCATTTCGTGCAGGGCCACGTGGACGGCGTTGGCACGGTCCTCGCGGTGACGCCCGAAGGCGAAACCACCCGCTGGCGCTTCAGCGTTCCGGGCGGACTGGCCGCGTTCATTGTGGAGAAGGGCAGCATCGCCATCGACGGGATAAGCCTGACCGTCACGGCGATCAGTGGCGAGTCATTCGAGGTGGCGATCATCCCCCACACCCTTGCGCATACAACGCTCGGAACCGCGCGCACGGGGGATCGCGTTAATCTCGAGGTCGACATTCTGGCCAAGTACGTCCGCCGCATGCTGTCAGTGATGGGGCAGGAGAGCGGCGGCATCACCGAAGACTTTCTTCGAGAGCAGGGCTTCTGCTGAACATGCAACAGCCAGTCATCACCGCCACCGAGGCCATCAGGGCTTTCGGCGCGGGTGAGTTTCTGATACTCGTGGACGACGCCGGCGAACAGAACACCGGCGACCTCGTCCTGTGCGCCGAGCATGGCGATGCGCGGGCCATCAACTTCATGATGCGCCACGCCCGGGGGACGCTCTGCGTTGCACTGACCGGCGAGCGTCTTGCTGAACTGGCGATTCCCGCCATGCTTGCCGACCAGGACCGCCGCCCGGGCCCTACTTTCCACGTCAGTGTCGATGCCCGGCACGGCGTGCGCAACGGTGATTCGGCCGCGGATCGCGCGGTGACGGTGCGGACGCTGATCGACCCGGCAACGAGACCCAATGACCTCGTGCGCCCGGGCCACGTGCAGACGGTGCGGGCGGTGGAGGGCGGCGTGCTGCGGCGCGTGGGGCATACCGAAGCCGCGGTGGATCTGGCGCGGATGTCCGGATGCACCCCGGCGGCCCTTACGGCAACGATCCTCGACGACAATGGCAACGCGGCCACCATGACCGACCTCATGGCCCTGTCGGAGCGCGAGGGCATCAAGATCGCGTCCATCGCCAGCCTCATTGAGCACCGCCGGCATACCGAGCGCCTTGTACAGCGGCAGGCCGAAGCCAACCTGCCCACGCGCTGGGGCATGTTCCGCATTGTCATCTACACGTCGGTGGTGGACAACCTTGACTACGTGGCACTGGTGCGAGGGGACATCGAGCACTGCGACGCGCCGCTGGTGCGGGTCCATTCCGGCTGCGTCACCGGCGACATTCTCGGTTCGCTTAAGTGCGACTGCGGCCAGCAGCTCGAGCGGGCCTTCGAGAAAATCGCCGAGGAAGGCTGCGGGGTCATCATCTACATCCCGGGCCACGAGGGACGGGGCATCGGCCTCGCAAACAAGATAAAAGCATATCACCTGCAGGACGAGGGCTACGACACGGTGGAGGCCAATGTGGCGCTGGGGTTCGAGCCCGACCTGCGGGACTATGGAAGCGGCGCGCAGGTCCTGGCCGACCTGGGCGTTACCCGGATGCGCCTGATGACCAATAACCCGGCGAAGTATGTGGGCCTGGAGGCCTTCGGGCTGGACATCGTCGAGCGCGTGCCCATGCAAGTGTGCCCCACCGACTACAACCTGCACTACCTGCAGACCAAGCGCGACAAGATGGGCCACCTGCTGGAGGGCGACATCCGGCAATCGGGCGGCCGATCCGGCCCGGTTTCCCCACACGATTAGAGGAGACAGCCATGCCCAGAGTGATCGAAGGCAAGCTCGACGCCACCGGCCTGAAATTCGGGATCGTGGTTTCTCGTTTCAACGAGTTCATCACCGGCAAGCTGCTGGCCGGAGCGCTGGACGCCATCGTGCGCCACGGCGGGTCGGATGAAGACGTGGACGTGGTCTGGATGCCCGGGTCTTTCGAACTGCCTCTGGCGGCGAAGAAGATGGCCGAGTCCGGCAAGTACGACGCCGTCATCTGCGTCGGCGCGGTCATCCGCGGCGGGACGAGCCACTTCGATTTCGTGGCCGGCGAAGCCGCAAAGGGCATCGCGCAGGCCGCTATGCAGACCGGTATTCCCGTGATCTTCGGCGTCATCACCACCGAGACCATCGAGCAGGCCATCGAGCGCGCGGGGACCCGCCTGCCCAACCGCGGGTTCGAGGCCGCCGTTACCGCAATAGAGGCCGTCAACGCGCTCAAGCAGATCGACTGAGCGCGATGCAGCCAGCCTTTGGCGATGGGAGGACCACCATGAGCTCCAGGAGCGGCCCAAGCGCATGTTCCGTCGTCGTTCTCGCGCTGATCTTCGGGGTCATCGGCGGCGGTATCGGCGCGTGGCTGTTCACACGGACCCAGGGCGAGACATCGCCGCCGCCGGTCAATCTGCCGACACAGCCCGGCACCGCAGTTTCGCAGAGCGCCGGCAGTCTCGAGGTCGTCACCGACAAGGACGCCATCGTCAATGCGGTCAAGCGCATCAGCCCGTCGGTGGTGAAGGTCATCGGCAGCCGGCCGCCCCGCAACTGGCAGGAACTGCTCATGAGCGGCGGCGTCATCGAGGGTATGGGCTCCGGCTTCATCTTCGAGTATGACGGCCGCAAGCTGGTCATGACCAACACCCACGTCATCGGCGACTTCACTGACCTGACTCTCAAACTCACGGACGGTCGGGAACTCAAGGCGAAGCCCCTTGGCCGCAAGCAGGCTGAAGACCTCGCGGTGTTGGAGATCATCGACCCGCCGGACGACCTCGTCGCGGCAAAGCTCGGCGATTCCCAGAAGCTCTCCCCGGGCGAATGGGTCATCGCCGTCGGCAACCCCTTCAACTTCGAGCACACCGTCACTGTGGGCGTTGTGAGCGCCCTTGCCGTGCGCCAGATCGGCGAGGCGACCCGCAATGTGATCCAGACCGATGCCGCGATCAATGCCGGAAACAGCGGCGGACCCCTGGTCGACCTCGCGGGCAACGTGGTCGGGATCAATTTCGCGATTTTCGACCCCCAGCGCAACCAGGTGGCCACCACGGTGGGCATCGGGTTCGCGATCCCCATCAATGAAGCCAAGGAACTCATGTATTTCCTGGTGCACCGGGGGCCGTACGTGGGCTTCGCCCAGGTCACGCCCAACAGCACGGGCCTGTCCCGCTTCCTCGGCCTGGACACCGACAAGGGCTTCGTCGTGCGCGCAATCTACACTCCCAGCCCGGCAGCGGAAGCGGGCGTCGAGATCCACGATGTGATCCTGGCTGTCGACGGGAAGACCGTGGGCAGCCTGGAAGACCTGCAGAGCGCCATCTTCCGGCACAAGATCGGCGAGACCATCACCTTCACGGTGCAGCGGGGGCGCAAGATCCTGGACCTGCAGGTGGTCGCAGGCAAAGCGCCGGACGACATCTACTTCTGACCCGCGGTGAACCGGATATCGCTCAGTGCCATGGCCGCCGGAAATGTCTGCGAGCAGACCGCCGGCGGCCATTTCGCATTCCGCACCTGAAAAGGACGGTGGAATACCGTGACGTCTCCCAGGTATACAGCTTCTCGTCTGGTCCCTTTGCATCTCGCCCTCGCTCTCGCCCTGACCCTATCGGCATCGGCCGACATCATACGCAATCCGTCCTTCGAGTCCGGCGCGGACATGCCGGATCATTGGCGCCTGTCCGCCCCCACCGGCCAGTGGGAACAGGGCGGCAACACCGGTGACCGCTCCATCAGCGTCACCAGGCACGGCGAGCTCGAAACCAACGCGTGGTTCCAGGATGACATCCCGGTGGAGCCTTTCGCGACCTACCGGTTCACATTCCACGCGCGCGCGGGAGCGGGGTCGAGTGGCGGCTGCATTGTCTCCGGCCCGGATTTCGCCAATCGCGACCTGAACGTCTCCGACCAGTGGACGCGCCAGTCTCACGTGTTTACAACTCGTCCCGGACAGGAGCGGATGTCCGTACGCCTAGGCCAGTGGATGAAGACCGGCACGGTGTACTTCGACGACGTCTCCGTGCACCCGGTGGCGCCGGTGTACCGGAACACCGGCGGAGTGGTCCTCGGCGAGGGCGAGAAGGTCGCCGGCGGCTCGTACTCCTTCCGCGCGCCGCTGTCGGGAGAGGGCTCCAACCATTCCCGCCCGCTTGCGTCATTCAGCGCCGGCTTCAACTCCAATCGCTGGGTGTTTTCGCCGGGGACCCATGTCACCTACCGGCACGCACTGCCGGGGGTACGCTTCACCAGCGGCACATTGCGGGTGACTGTCAACTACTACTCCGCCGGTGACTGCATTGTTGAGGCTTCGGCGGATGGTGAGGAGTACGTGCAGCTGGCTCGCATCAGCGGGGTGGAGACCGGGGAGTATGCGCTTCCGCCGGACCTGCTCCCCGCTGAAGCGCTCTGGATCAGACTGCGCAGCCCCGGCCGGGAGGAGGCCCGCGAGGACTCCAACCCGGGCTCCTTCCAGATCAACGACTACGCCTTCAGTGCGGAACTGGACCGCGAGATGCCTGACGCCACGGGCTCAACGCGCTACCTGGATGTGCCCGTGACCGACCCGCGCCTTGCGGTGACCGTGGACGAACTGGGCGCGCTCCTGCCCGGCGGCGAGAACCGGGTCCGGGTGCGTCTGGCGAACCTGACGGCCGAACCGCTGACCTGCAGTGTGCGGGTCGCTGTCGCCGATGGAGGCACGTCGCAGGGTATCCCCGGTCGCGAGACGGCCGAGCAGGTGACGGTCCCCGCGAACGCTGAGGCATCGGCAGAGGTGAACTACCTCGTTGCCGGTGCAGGCGAAGGCGACCTGCAACTGACGGTCGCCGCTGGGGATGAGACGCTGTTCGCGGCGGCCACCCGGTTCAACGTCCCGAGCCTGTACGCGTCCGACTACGGCTACCCGATCTCCAGCATGCCGGACTGCGACCTGTGGTGGTGCGAGGGCACCTACAAGGTGAGCCGCGAGCGCCCGGCAGTGGTCGCGAAGGAGGGCCAGCTGAGCCCGGTGTCCCTGTCAGCGGCGCGCAATGAGTTCGAGCCCTGCCAGATCGTGCTCACCCCGAAGCGCGACATCAAGGGCTTGCGCGCACGCGCCCTGGATCTCACCGGACCGGGGGACGCGCGCATCTCCGCCGGAA
>JAGPGE010000422.1 GCA_018056145.1 Armatimonadota bacterium | reverse complement strand
GCCCCGGGCCGCTGCCACGCTTCACTCAATCCTGATCGCGCCCGTGGGACAGGCCCTCGCCGCCTTCAGGATGATCGGCGGCGGATCGCCCGCGGGGTTCCTGACGTATGCCTTCAGCGTGCTGCCATTGAGCGCGAAAGTCTTCGGCGCGATGCGGACGCACTTGCCGCAACCCGTGCACTTGTCCGCAAGGACTTTGGGCGTTCCCCTGCCTGCAACCTGCCCCCCGGCGCCGGCGGCTGCGTCCACAGTTGCGCGATCAGTCGCCGGGACGCTCTCCGCGGGGGATGCAGCCAACTGCAGGCCAACTCCCCTGCTCGTGGGCGCCGATCCGGAAAGCCCATTCCATGCCAGGAGCAATCCCGCCGCCAGACCTGCCACACACACGGATCCGATGAAGCCACGTCGAGATATCGGCGGCAGACCTTCCTCCTTCGTGTCAGTTCCGGTAACCATGTCATCTCTCCTTCCGGGGCGTCATTGGTGCTCTCATCATGAATGACGCTGCGAGGAGGTGACAGATTCCCTTTTCTGGCCAGTGGATGCCCGCAAGGCCGCCGGAGCAGGGGTCGCAACTGAGGGCACGGCCTCCCGTGCCCGTTCTGGGCCTCCTGCCGAACCTCTGATGGGTTCGACGGACACAGTTGGACAGCCGCCACTTGAGGACAGCCAGCCACACCTCCACCCTTACGCCCAGGCCTTGAGGTCGTCGGCTCCGCGTAGCGCCAAACTCGGCGGCGGGCGACCGGGGTTGCCTCCGGCGGCAAGAGCGCGTTCTGGATGGGGGGAACCTGATGCGCCCTCCCCGCGTCAGATCTGTCGTAGATGATCACTGCAAGCAACCTCCGGCACTCAATCTGGCTCGTCGCGGCGCTGCTGATGACCGCAGGGTGGACGTCTGCGCCCTGGGGCGATTCCGGATGCTGCGATGATGACCACCTGTGCCTTGATCCTGCCTGCGATTGCGTCCGGTGCGCGCAACCGCCCGGCGCGCAACTGGGTCCCGCCAAGCCTCCCGTCTCACTCCCCCCTGCCAATGTCTGGGTCCCGACCCGCGGTGTTCCCACACCCGAGTTCCTGCATGCCGACGCGTTCTTCCGTCCGCCGGAATCCCCTTCCACGCCTCTGTAGCCCAACCCGATTCCCATATCTCTGATGACCGTCTGACAAGACGCAACTCCGCGGCGTCAGTCCGATTCCCTGCGCCCGCGCAGATACCGCCGGTAACGCCGGGCCTGTCAGTGCACGTCCGTGCCTGCACGGACCGGACAATCGTTGCCTGAAGGAGCGTGACCCATGAGACCATCCCCACGATGGCCTTTTGCCTGTGTGCATGCACTGCTGCTCATATGCTTGTCCGCCTTTCCCGCGTTGGCGGAACCCCTGGCTCTAAGTCTCGAGACCGCTGTGAATAACGCCCTGCGGGATCACCCGGCACTGAAGTCGTCCGCGTACGAGGTCACTGCTGCGCGCGCCGGGCTTGCGGCTGCGAAGGAGCGTGCCAATCCCGAGATCGTCATCGCGCCGACCCTCGCCGGCGATCAGGGCACGCCTGAGGCCGTCAGCATCTCCCAGCCGCTTGAGCTGAATGGTGTCCGCCGTGTCCGGACCCGCATAGAGACGGCCGCCCTCAGATCCGCACTCGCGGAGCGCGAAGTGCTGGAGAGAGAGGTTGGCCTGCAGGTTCGCCACGCGTACTGGGAGGCGGCGCTGGCGCTGGAGATCGCCGAAGTCGAGCGCAAGAACGTGGAGCATTCCCACACCCTTGCAGCCGCCGCGCAGCGGCAGGTCGAGCTTGGGAACCATCCGAGGATGCACCAGATCAAGGCGGATGTGGAACTGGCGCGGGCCCGACAGCAACTGATCGCGGCTGAGGCCGGGGCGGCACAGGCCATGTCCGCCCTCTGCGCCGCGATGGGTGCTCCACCCGATGCATCATACGCACTCACCGAGACGCTGGCTTTCGAAGCTGTCGGGGTCGAGCCGACCGCGCTCGTTGAAGCGGCGATGCGCACGCGGCCCGAACTTCGTATGGCGGAATCGGTCACCGCGCAGGCGGAGGGCGAGGTGGAAGCAGCGCGTCTGGCTCGAAAGCCCGACGTCGCGGTCACCTACTGGCAGGAGACCTTCGACAGTAGCGGGGGCCTTGGCGTCAGTGTGAACCTGCCCCTGTTCGACTGGGGCGGGACACGGGAAAGACAGGCCCAGGCGCGCGCGCTGGCATCCGCCCGGCGCGAAGCGGCTGCCCAGGTTGAGCAACAGATCCGCCTCGAAGTCCGACAGGCGATCACCGCCCTGCTCAGCGCCGAAGCCCAGGTGCGGGAACTGCAGGAGCGCGTGATCGAGCAGTCGGAGCAACTGGCGCAGATCACGTCGATCGGTTACCAGGAGGGCGCGCTGAACCTGCTGGATGACCTCGAAGCTCAGCGCACGCTGCGGTCAGTGCTGCTCGAACATCAGGCGGCGCTTGCCGAGTACATCAAGGCGCGGGCCACGCTGGAGTGGGCCAGTGGGGTGCGCCTGGAAGCGCGGACCGCGCCCAGCCCATCGCCTGCCGCCGCAGCCCCGGCCGCAAGCGCTCCGCCCGGCGCAATCGTGGTGCTCCCCGCATCGCAGCCAGGACTGACGGGCGTTGTTACCCTCCGTCGCCTGCCCCCGACAGTGCAGGACGTGGCCGCGACGGTGCGCGACTCCGAGTACAGGACGGTGACAGTCCCATGAAGCGACAGTGGCTGGCGATATGCGTGGCGGTGGCGATGGTATTAGTGCTGAGCGGCCTGATGTGGCGACTGACGGCAACCGCCGAAGGCGAGGCGGAGGAGGCCGGGCACGACCATTCCGAGCACGCCGGGGAAGCCGAAGGGGAGCACGAGGGCGAGGAAGCCGGGCCTGCAATCGAGGGGCTGCAGACCATGCGGGTGGAACTGGCCAGCGTCAGCGAGACCATCACCCTGACCGGCGAGGTCCAGCATGATGCCGACCGCAGCGCCCAGGTTGGCTCCCCCGTGAGTGGGCGGATCGTCTCCCTGAAGGCGCGTGTGGGGGATGCGGTCCGGGCGGGCCAGACCCTCGCGGTGATCGCGAGCCGTGACGTGGCCGAAGTGAAAGCCTCGCTGACCCGGGCACTGGCCGAAGAGCGCGCCGCCGTGGGGCGCCTGGACAGCGTACGCCGCCTCGCCAGTTCGGGGGCTCTCACGGACAAGCCGCTCGAGGAGGCCCGGCGCGATCAGGTGGGAACAGCGGCCGGTGTCAGGCAGGCTGAGAGTGGAGTCAAGCGCGCCAAAGGTGCCCGGGACCTTGCGCTGGCTGAACTGGAGCGGGTGAAGAAGCTCGCCGAGGCCAAGGCCTTCCAGGCGCGGCCGGTGGAGGATGCGCAGCGCGAGGTGGCGGAGGCGCAACTGGAGATGGATACCGCCCAAGCGTCACTGAGGGTCCGGAAGGCGGCGCTGGACCGCAGCCTGCGCCTGTTCGACGCGGGGATTGCCGCGCGCCGGGACGTGGAAACCGCGCAGGCCGATTACGACGAAGCCCGCGCGGGACTTGCCGAGGCCGAGAGCCATATTTCCGTGGCGCGCCGGGCCTTGCAGCGCGAGGAGAGCATCTCCAACCAGGATCTGTATACCGTGGCCGAGGTGCGCCAGGCCCAGGACAAGGTTCGCCAGGCCGACCGCGACCTGGAGTCTGCCGAAGCCGAACTGGAGCGGACTCGGGGGCACCTGAAGGTGTCGGAGTCCGCGCTGAACAGAGAACGCCGGATCGCCGACAGCAGGCTGCACGCAAAGACTGAACTACAGCAGGCTGAAGCCCAGGTGACGGTCACGCGGGCCGCGGTCAGGGCCGCCGAGAGCAGCCTGGCCGCGTTCCGCGCAGCCGGCGGAAGAGACGCGGGGGGCCTTGCCAACATCGCCATCGTCGCCCCGGTCCCCGGCATCGTGACGGAGCGCCGCGCCAGCGCAGGGCAGGCTGTTGAGGCGTCCACGGATCTCTTTGTGATCCAACCTGCGAACCCGATCTGGGTCATCGCCAGCGCCCACGAGAAGGACCTGCCCCGCATCGGCAGAGGGCAGGACGTGGAGGTGCGGGTGAACGGCTACCCCGACGAGGTCTTCACCGGGACGGTCTCCCTCATCGGGAACTCGCTTGACCCGAAGTCGCGCAGGGCGCCGGTCCGCTGCATTGTGCCCAATGACGCTGGCGTCCTGAAGCCCGGGATGTTCACCACGGTGGACATCATCACTGAGCAGGAGAAGGACGCGCTGTTGGTGCCGAGTTCAGCAGTTCTCGACGTAGCAGGTGGGAAGATCGTGTTCATCGCCTGCGCCGACTGCCCGGAAGACCGGGAGGCCGGCAAGAGCGTCTGTGGTGCATTCGACAAGATTGAAGTCGAACTGGGCGCGGTGCGTGGCGATAGGGTTGAGATCACCGGCGGTCTCGGGCCAGGCGCAGATGTGGTGGTTGCCGGCCAGTACCAACTCAAGACATCCCTGGGAGCCGGGACGCTGCAGGCCGGCTGCGCGGATGGGCACTGAGGTTGACAGATGGAGCATACGCAATCCCACGGCGGCCTGCTGGACCGCATTATACATACGTCCTTCCACCAACCGGCGCTGGTGGCGATGGTGGTCGTTCTGGCCTTTCTGCTGGGGCTGAGCGCGTACGAGCGGATGCCCAGGAATGTCTACCCGGACATCACCATCCCCGTGTTCACTGTGGTCGCCGAGAACGAGTCGATGGCCGCTGAGGAAGTCGAGGCAATGATCACCCGCCCGATGGAGGCCGCGATAAATGGCCTTCCCGGGGTTCTTCGGGTGCGATCACAGACCATACAGGGGCTGTCTTCGGTGGTGATCGAGTCCGGGATCGAGACCGAGTTCTGGCGTGCCCGACAGTTCGTGACCGAACGCATGAGCCAGGTGGCGGCGCAGCTTCCGCCCGGCTCCGAACCGCCAACACTGAGCAGCGCAACCACCCGCCTTGCCGAGGTGTATGAACTGGCGATCGAGGGCGACCTGCCCTCCGAGGACGTTCGCGAGTATGCCGAGTGGCAGTTGCGCTACTCGCTCCTCAATGTCCCCGGGGTCGCGGAAGTGCTCAACATGGGCGGGCACGTGAGGCAGTACCGGGTGACCATCGACCCCGTGGCCATGCGCGCCTACGACCTGCCGCTGTCGGCCGTGGAGGAAGCCGTGCAGGGCGGGAACGAGAACGCGTCCGGCGGGTTCATCAGCACCGGACCCACCGAGTACACCGTGCGTGGCATCGGGCGCTTCACCAGCGTAGAGGACATACGCGACACAGTGGTCTCCGAGGCGGGCGGCGTTCCGGTGTACCTGCGCGACGTGGCGACAGTGGAAGAGAGCACGGCGATCCGCCGGGGCATCGCCAGCAAGGACGGGAAGGAGACCGTCGTTGCCCTGGTGATCAAGCAGCCAGACGCCGACACCGTGCAGGTGGTCGAGGGGACTGAGAAGACCATCGAGGAGATGTCCGAACGCCTGCCTGAAGGCCTGCGTATCGTCCCCTACTATGACCAGACGCACCTGATCCAGGAGTCCCTCAGCAGCGTGATACGGGCGATCCTCATAGCCCGCCCTATGCACGAACCCCAAGGAGGCGAAGCGGCAGGGACCTTGGAATAGCCTGGTAGCGAGCCATAGAGCCGTTCCGGGAGGTCCCTGCCGTGAATGCACAGTGC
>JAGPGE010000008.1 GCA_018056145.1 Armatimonadota bacterium | reverse complement strand
TCATCATGCTCAATCTGCAGGATCACGCAGATCTCCTCGTTGGCCTTTTCCACGTAGGCGAAGTTATCCAGGCCCCAACGTCGGGCAGCCATGTCCGGGAAATAGCCGCGATGACCCGCAGGCGGGTACTTGCAGGCTGAGACAGCCTGTTTGGCCTCCTCTACCGTGTTCACAAAGGGGAAGATGACCCCGCGCACGCCCTGATCCAGCACCCACTTCGCGGCCCAGTCATCCACACACGGCACCCGCACAATGGGGTTGATGCCCTGGCCAAGGCAGACGCTCACGGCCGAGCCCAGGTCCTGCACGGAATGGGGCCCATGTTCCATGTCCACCCAGATGAAGTCGAAAGGCGCCGCGCAGAGTTGCTCCACGATGGGCTGGGAGGGAATGAGATTGATCGGGCCGATCACCGGCCCGCGGGCCATGAGTTCGTTCAGGCTGGGGGGGAATTGGGGCATGGTCATCAACTCCATGGGTTGTTGGAATGCGCTGGGGAGGCCCTCTCCATGAAGGCTTACAGCCGGAACCTCGCCAGGAATATGTCTGCTGGTGTAGGCTGGCCGGGAGGCAGGGGCATCCACTCGTGCTGCGAGTAGTAGCTCATCGCCACGGTGCCGTCTGGAGCGAAAGCGAGGCCACAGTAAGAGCAGTCTCCCGCGCTGGGAACGGTCAGAAGGTGTTCGGCCCGGCCATCGGTGATGTCCCAGACCGAGGTATGGTGCCCCGAATCGGGCTCCACGGTCCCCGGCGGCAGGTCCTTCGGCTGAGACCGCCCCGCGCAGATCCAGCGGTCAGCCACCTTGAGAACCACCGGTGCGTGGATCATCGCGCCCAGATCAGCCCATTCCCACTGGGTGTACGGCGTCCTGCTCCGGCCCAGCCACGAGTGGTTGTCGGGCTCGGTTGCCCGCAGGACACAGTGCAGGACGCCGGGTTCGGGCTGATACAGCACGGGTTCGCCGGACCCGTAGCCCTCGCGCATGAAGCGGTGGAGGCGCCAGTCTACGAGATCATCGCTGACCAGCAGGTGTACCGAGCGCATAAGCCGGTCTTCGCGGCGTGGAAAGTGATACGCGGCACAGACAAACCTGTCTTCAGCGGGAAGCACGCGCCAGAGCCAATAGTTGGGTGAATAGCACTGCCTCGGAACGGGCCAGCAGGTGCCATCGCGGGAGACGGTCACCTGCGAGACCAGGTCATGCGGGGTGTTAGCGATGCTCCCGTCCTGCCACCGCGGGTACCAGGTGCCCAGGATCAGCCCCAGACGGTCCCCGGCATCGATGAGCTTGGGGTCGCGGTCGTCGCCGCCGGTGCTGATGCGCCCACAGATGTCCCAGGACCCGAGATCCGCGGAATGCATGACAAGCACGTGTCCCGGCGGCTGCAGGCCGTGATTGTCGGACTGGCGGAAGGTCAGGTAGTATCGGCCCTGCCAGCGCAGCAGGTCGGTGAAGGCGTTGTGGAAGCCATCGGAGTAGATGCGGCGGACGTCGATCAGTTCAGCCATGTTCCTCTCCCGGCCGCCTCAAGGCTGGCCGCAGTGAGTCTATTCCAGCCGGGAGAGGGGAATCCTTCAGGTGTGTGGCGGCATCCCGCCTGGGTAACGGCCACGCCCGTGACCAATCAGCGCCGTCACCCGGGGCCGCTTGAGATGGAGCACGACGAGCCGGTGCGGGTGGCGCCCTTCGCGCAGACGGACATCTGGCGCTGCGCGTCATTGGCTCCGCAAACGGGGCAATCCGCCGGGTCATGACGGCGACGGAAGTCGGTCAGCAGTTCGAACTGACTGCCGCACTTGCGGCATCGGTATTCATAGATCGGCATGCTACTCAGTCCCTTCCGGTGCAGTTGGATTGGCGAGGATATCACGGGCAAGATTGAGAAGATCCCGCAGACGTTCGTCGGATGGGTGGTAACAGGTGCGGTTCCCCTTGCGCCGGGGAACGATCAGTCCCCTGTCGCGAAGGACTCCGAGGTGCTGAGAAACACTTGGCTGGCTCTGGCCGAGACACTCGTGGAGATCAGAGACACAGGGCTCGCCATTGAGTAGCCTGTGCAGGAGTGCGACCCTGACGGGGTGGCCAAGAGCTTTGAAGGCGTCGGCCAATTCGCGGTCCTTTGCCGTGGGTTCGGGCATGACACCCGTCTCCTTTCAGGATATTGGAATATTGCAATGACTCTATACCACAGAAACAGCCGCGTCAATCCGTCCTCGTCTCTGAAAACAGCGATTCTTCATGTAGCCAATTAGCATGTCTACATGTTCGGAAAGAGTTATGCAAAGGTTCACACCCCGTCCCTTGAGGAAAGGTGTACCTTTGCATATACTCGATTGCTATTCGTAAGGCTTGAGGCGTCAAATCGCCGCTTCTCATTCGCTGGAGGGCACGGATGAAGAAGAGCCTGTCGACAACGGTACTGGTTCTGCTCGTTTCCTCGAACGCGCTGGCCGTCAGCATTCAGCCGATGGTCATCGACAGCCCGCCTCCGGAGTTGGTTTCCCACAGTTCGGCGAGTCTCACCCCCGAGCAACTGATGGCGGCAAAGACGCTATCGGGCGTGCCCGCCTCATCATGGTGGTACGGCTGCACCGCGACTTCCGCGGGCATGCTGTTTGGGTACTACGACAGCCATGGCTATCCGAACATGTTCGCCGGGGACATCGTTGGCGACATCGATACAGCGACCGAGCGCGCTCTGATCGCGACCCAGGATCACATTGACGACTACTGGATCGCGTACGACAGCGCTGGTCCGGACCCGTGGGAGGCCAACGGCTGGACGGAGCACACCTGGGGCACCTGCACCGCGGATTTCCTGGGCACGAGCCAGTGGAAATGGGACTACAGCTCGTTCCCGAGCACCGACGGAACCCGTGACACGAATACTGACGGCGCAACGACCCTTTGGTTCTTCTCGGACGGTTCACCCACTTACGACGTGCAGATCGGTGCGCTGATGGGAGTGGACTATGGACAGCCCGACACCGGGTTGAGCCACGGTCTGAGGATGTTCGCGGAGTCACGGGGGTACAGCGTTGCCTTCGAGAATGGCGAATATCAGAGCTACAACCAGTATGTTGACGCGATGGACCTTACCTACGGTTTCACCTACGCGGACTACATGGCCGAGATCGATGCTGGTCGTCCCGTGCTGCTCCACGTGACCGGCCACACCATGCTCGGGATCGGGTACGATGACACAAATGCCAACAATGTCATCCTCTACGACACCTGGGACTACGATACGCACTCGATGGAGTGGGGCACGAGCTATGCTGCGAGGCGCCACGAAGGTGTGACGGTCTTGAAGCTCGATCCCGCCCCGACGCAGGATGTTCCCGAACCTGGAACCTGCGCTCTGTTCGGCTTGGGCCTCATAGGCTTTGTGGCCTGGCGCAGGCGAAAGGCCGCGTAGGTCTTCCGCACTGGACTGTGGACAGACAGCTTCCGAGAAAGCCCCGACAATCGCCGGGGCTTTCTCGATTCCGAACCAGAGACGGGGAACCGCGAGACGACGCCGCCTGTTAGCACCAATCAGGTGGTTCACATGGGCGCGTACCCCGCAACCGGCGTGACTCTGCTGGTCCACAAGTACAAGGGAACCCAGCGGCTGGCCTCGTTCTACACCCGCGAGCGCGGGAAGGTGGAGGCGACCGTGAGCGGCGTGGGCAAGCCCGGGAGCAAGCTAGCCCCGGCCGTGGAGCCGCTGGTCCTCTCGCGCCTGTACTTCGCCGAGGGCCGCAACCTGGACCGCCTCACACAGTGCGAGGTGGTGGAGTCCTTCTACGAACTGCGCCAGGATCTGCAGCGGCTGTCACTGGCCGCGTATGCCGCTGAACTGGTGGCGCGAACTACCGAACCTGGCCACCGTGACCCCGAACTCTTCGACGCTCTCGTCCACACCCTCTCCGCCCTCACCGTGTCCGATCAGCCGGAACTGGTCACCTGGGCCTTCGCTCTGCGGTACTTGTGCCTGCACGGGATCGGCCCCGTACTGGACGAATGTGGCCTGTGCGGCCAGTCCGAGCACCGCACCTGGCGTTACGTCGATCAGATGGGCGGACTAGTCTGTGATGCCTGCAACGGCCCCCAGGGGCTGCCGATCCTGCCCCAAGTGCGAGCAGCGCTCAGGTCGCTGCTGCAACTGCCGCCGGAACGAGTGGACCGCCTGCGCCTGAATCCGGGCATGCAGGAGCAGATCCGGCAACTCCTGCGAAGGCACATCCGCTACCATGTGGGCGTGGAACTGCGGAGCGAGCAGTTCATGGAGAAGATGGCGCGAGCGGGGAGAACGGCGGGAGACAGTGAATAGTGAAGAGTGAATGGAGGAATGGCAGCGGAGGACGGCACGAACCGGGGACTGGCAACGCGCTTCGCGTCGTGTGCGAAGCGGGTGCCTTCACCCGGTTCGACAGGGACGACCGCAAATCCCCCCGACGCGATGACAGAGCCTGACGCCGCGGGTAGCCGCCGAAAGGCCGCGCCCTTAGTCCCACGGACGCAGGAGAACCTTCGCGCTCTTGCCCGACGCCATCGTGGCGAAGGCCTCGTCTACCCGGCTGAACCCGAAGCTGTGGCTGATCAGCTTCCGAGCTTCCGGAAACCGCCGCAGGAATGTGATCAGATCGTCGATCGCCGACAGATTCTGATGCCAAGCAGCGATGATCTCAATGCCACGGCGGATGCCGTCGCCGCTGGGGCTGAACTCGATGTTCCCCTGATTTTCCCCGATGAACGCGACCTTGCCGAGTATGCCCAGCGCATCAATGCACAGGCGCTCCGCAACAGGGCTCCCAGACGCATCGACGGCGCGATCCACGCCTTCGCCCCGAGTGAGTTCGCGCACTGCTTCCAGCATGTCGGGCCGCGAGGGATCAAGGGCGATCTCCGCGCCCAGCTCAAGCGCCCGGGCGCGACGCCAGGGCTCGAGATCTGCGGCGATCACCCGGGCGCCCAGGAATGCCGCCAGGGCCGTTGCCCCAAGTCCCACCGGCCCGAGACCGGTGATGAGCACTGTATGGAAAGCGCTGACCTGCATGCGCGTGAGAGCCTGGTAGGCAGGGCTCAGGCCGCAGCCCATGAGGCTCGCGAGGTCGTCGGGGACGTCGTCCGGAAGCACCGGGCAGAGCCAGTCCTGCTTGCGCACATACTGGGCGAAATGCCCGCCAGACCCGTCGGGCTTTTGGACGCAGTGGATGTAGTTGCCCGACCGGCATGCCCGGCAGTCACCGCATCCCGTAACGGGGTTGATCAGCACACGCTCTCCAACCCTGCGGCGGGATGCCGGGCTGACCGCCGCCACCTGACCGACTCCCTCGTGCCCCTGTCCCCGGTGCTCACCGGGCGCGCGGTAGGCATGCATGTCGCTGCCGCAGATCGGCGAAACGGTGACTTTGACCACGATCCATTCGCCGTCCGGGGTGGGGTCGGGAGCGTCCTCGAGCCAGGCTTTCTGATCGCCAAGGACCACGGTCTTCATGGGACGGCCTCCACACAAGGCACCGGATTGTGCATTGGGTACAGGCACCGAACTTGGGTACGGCTCGAGTTCGGATGCCAGTCCCCCAATGCGACGGAGACAGCCGGGCCGGGTAGCTTCGGCGCTCCGTTCCGGAGCGCTTGGCGGTGCGGCCCCTCCCAACAGCCACGAAGAGGGCAGCGGCTCTCTACCCCACCGTCAGAGTCTCGAAGAGCGCATTCGCCATCACGATATGCCCCGCGTGGTTTGGATGAACCGGCTCGGGACAGAATGCCTCAGCGTCCCGGTACTTCAGCTGTTCCTGGTAGATCTCGTGCATCGGGACATGCAGGGTGTCGTATTTTGCTGCCATCGCGTGCACAACCGCAATGTACTCCGGGATTGTCTCCAGCACCTTAGCGCGAAAGCTCTGACCAGATTCAGCGATGCTGATGTAGAAGGGATCCAGCAGCACGATGTTCGCGTCGGTCTTCTCCCGAGTCATGCGCAGGATATCATCATATGCCTGGCGATACACGTCCACGGAGACGCAAGGCTGGGAGTTGAGCAGATAAGTGTGCAGGTCATTGATGCCGATCAGGATGGAGAGCCAGTTGGGCTGATGGCGGATCACGTCATCCTCCCACCGGTCACGCAAGCCCACGGTCTTGTCCCCGCTGATGCCCCGGTTGATGTAGCGAATGTTCCGCTCTGGGTAGTTCGCGGTCACCATCTCGATGAGCATTGAGGCGTAGCCAGAGCCAAACGGCGCGGCGGCTCCGCGACGACCGCAATCCGTGATACTGTCGCCCTGGAAGATGAACAGGTCCCCGTCTTTCACGCGAAAATCGCTCATGACCGGCCTCCATGGTTGAGCCGTCTGGAACGAGCAACGCCTATGTATACTGCTAAACCGGGCGGTTGTGAAGGACAATGAAGTTGCCTGCGCTTCTTGCAGGACACCGGGGCCTTCCGGGGAATAGCGGTGCATGGATTCTCCGATGCTGCACCGCCACGAGCCACGCCAGCGCGGCCTGACAGTGAGCGCCGCGCTGGTCGCCGTCGGGCTGATCGCCGCCGGGAGCCTGTGGGTTCAGAAGGTCTCGCTCATCTCGCATACCTGCCAGGTGTCCGAGGGCACGCCGTCCGTCCCGGCACTCATGGGACTGCTACTGCTCTCAGGGCTGGTCATCGTCCTTCGCCTGAACCCCGGCGTTGCCCGGCGCGAACTGCTGATCATCTACACTATGATGAGCATCGGCGTGGCGCTATCCAGCGACAATGTAATGCGCCAGTTGTTCCCGGCGCTCACGTCCATGCGGTACTTCGCCGGCCCGGAGAATGACTACGCGCTCTTTGCCGAGTACATCCCACGCTGGCTGGCGGTCGCAGATGACGAAGCAGCCCGGCAGTTCTGCGAGGGCTCCGACGGCGGCGCGATTCCCTGGGGCGCGTGGGCGCTCCCGCTGCTGACCTGGGGCGGCGTCTTCGTCGGGTACAGCCTGTGCCTGTACTGTCTGCTGGCGCTGTTCCGCAAGCCCTGGGCTGACCAGGAGCATCTGTCTTTCCCGCTGGTGCAGCTTGCCATGGATCTTGCCCCCGGCAGTGAACACGGCGCGGGGCGCAAGCATGCCCTGGCGCAACCACTCTTCTGGATCGGGTTCGCGGGAGGATTCGTCTTCAATGCCGTGAACATCGCCCACGCGTTCTCGCCGGGCATTCCGGCAATGGGCGTGGGCTATGACTTCGGCGCACTCTTCACGCAGCAGCCGTGGACGGGCATCAGGCCGCTCTACCTCGCATTCCGGCCCGAAATCGTCGGCCTCGGCTACCTGGTGCCATTGGATATCCTCTTGTCATCCTGGTTCTTCTACATCCTGCTGCGGTTCGAAAACTTCTTCGCCCAGTTGATGGGCTACAGTATCCCGGAGTTCCCCTTCGAGGGGCCCCAGGCCATGGGGGCCTACCTCGGGCTTATGCTTGCGCTGGTGTACATGGCGCGGAACCACCTGGCGCATGTGGTCAAGGCTGCTGTGGGAGCGGTTGCGGCTGATGATGCCGAGGAGGCGGTCCCGTACCGACTGGCGTTCTGGGCCGGGCTCGGGGGACTGGCAGGGATGGTTCTCCTGTGCAATGCCGCCGGGGTGGGCCTGCCCATTTCGGTGAGCTACATCGCGCTGTCGGCGGTGGCGGCGGTGGTGTACGGAAGGCTGCGAGCCCAGGCCGGCCTCCCGATCAGCTACATTGTGCCCCGTGAGGAGACCCACCGGTCGGTGATGGCTCTATGGCGCAGCCCCGGCAGACTTGGGCCGACGGCGCTGAAGCAGGAGACCAACTTCGCGGTGCTCACTGTGATCGCCCGCATGACCTTCCCGCAACTTGCGGCCTTCGAGATGGAGGGCATGCGGCAGGGCGACCTGGCGCGCATCCGGCGCGGCGATGTACTCGGCGCGATACTCATCGCGTTGGTGGTCGGGACCGCGGTGGGCTACTGGACCCACCTCGCCGCGGCGTACGAATACGGCAACAACATCCTGGACGGCGGAACGACCGTTGGCGGCTGGCGCACCCGGCAATCAGTTATCCAGTATGACCTGCTGCAGGCACGGTACACCGCGCCCGTGGGGATCAGCATCGGCTCGACGATCGCGCGCATCGCTGGCATCGTTCTCGTTCTCGCGCTGGTCTGGCTGCGATCGAGGTTCCTGAGATTCCCGCTGAACCCGGTGGGCTATGCCATCGGAACGGCGTACGGATACCACACCTGGTTCCCGATCTTCTGCGTCTGGCTGGCGAAGTCGCTGATCCTGCGGCTGGGCGGGGCGCGTTTGTACCGGCAGGTGACCCCGGTGTTCCTGGGGCTTGCGGTGGGGCACATGCTCACCGCCGGCGGCGTGTGGGGGATCGTCGGCACGTTTGACGAGGACGTGGGCCGGCGCTACCTGATCTGGTTCACCTGATGGCCGAGCGCGGACGGGGCGCATGGGCAGCGTGCAGAGCGGCCTGAAGAGGCTCCCGTACTGCTGCAAATCCGGGCGCGGCCACGAGGCTGTGGTAGTCGGACAGCACCAGCGCATCCGCGCCGATCCGGGTGGCATAGACCACGGTGTCCACGACACGGTCCTCCCGGGCGGGGCTCGCGGTCAGCCAGAGAGCCGAGGCCTTCTCGTGCGCGTGGGCAAGTTTTCCCTGCCGTTCAACGGCTTCGCGCACCGCATGCTCCATGTCCCAGCCCACTTCCTGCCATGGTACCAGCGAGAATAACCCATCGACCCCCGAGCAGCTCACTAGTTCCTGCAGGCCATCGGTCCCGATGCCACCCGCCTGCCCGAGAGGGGACGGCGGCGGCATCACCAGCGACCCCAGTTTCCTGTCCACCGACTGGATCGCGGCGGCGGCGGCGAGGATGAACATGAGCACGCTGTTGCGCCGGAACTCCAGGACTTCGTCGGTGAGTTCGCGTGGCATGTCGTGGCCATAGCCGGCACTGAACAGGCGGGCGCAGTAGTGACAGCGGCAAGCCCACTGGCCCCGGGCGTAGTGGAAGGAGGGTTCATCCCACAGGAATCCGCGGACTTCGAGCAGCCAGGCGAGGGTGCGCATGCTGGAACTGAACCACTCGAGAAAACGGGGGTGATTGGGGCAGGCGCGGGGGACCCGGCGGCCGCGGGTATCAACCTGGCAGGTGTCCGGGTGCGTGGTGATATACAGGCTTTCCACGGAGGCGTCGGGATCGAGGAAGCGGCCGTAGCCGTACGGGACGGCGTACGGCTCCAGACCATCACCGCGCGCCCGGCGCACGAAAGCAGCGATGTCCTCCACGTGCCAGCGCACTTCATCCTCAAAACAGACCACGAAGACCCCGCTGAAGCCGAGGTCTCGCAGGAGACGGGTATCCACCCGTCTGAGGCCCTGCACACCGCTCGTGACCGCAATGCCGACGTTCATGGGCTGCTCCCGCTATCCGAACAGGTAGTCTGCTCGCGAGATGCCAGCGTCGAGTTGCGAATGTCCAGTGCTCGGGCGGTGGCGCGTCAGACGACCGCGCCCGTCTTCGCTGCCGGGGCGGCCTGCCCGGGCTGCGCCGCCTCCGGCTGGTCAGGTGCCCGCAGAACGGCCAGCACCGTTGTGCCGCACGGGAAACCTGCGCGAGTCACCCACCAGGTCTCCAGGTCATGCAGCCAGATAAGGATCCGGTTCGCCCAGGGCGGCAGGGACATCAGTTGCGTGTGTGGCTTGCCCATGGGCCGTAGACGCAATCGTGACAGAACGCGGAATGCTACGACAATCGGGAACACGAGGCTGACCGCATATGTAAGTTTCACCAGACGTGCGTCAATGGCCTCCACCATTCCGCGAATGTCCGAGGCCGAGTAACGACGAAGGTGCGAGATCGCTTCGTCATGTTCGCTCCAAAGCCACCGGTAGGCGGGCACGGTGATGATGATGGTGCCGCCAGGCCGGGCCACGCGCAGCAGTTCGGCGAGCCCGACCGCGTCGTTCTCCATGTGCTCGAGCAGGTCGCAGCCGAGAACGACATCCGCCGAACCGTCCCTGAAAGGCAGGGCTTCGGCAAGGCCCCGCGCGAGGTTGCGGTGCCCGCGAGACCGGCAGAAGCCAAGGGCGTCCTCAGAGAGGTCGACCCCGGTCAAGTCCCCAAGGCCCACGAGCGCATCCAGGGTCCCGCCGGTGCCGCACCCCACATCGAGAATGCGCCGGGCGTCCGGAGCGTACTTCTCGACAAGCGCCCGGATGAGCCTTCTTCTGCCCACGAACCACCAGTAGTGGTCCTCTGATTCGTACATGCGCAGCAGTTCTTCATACCGCATGATGGGTCGGAATCAGTCCCTCAGGCACCGTCGCGTGCCGTTTGTACCCGAACAGATGTTATCGAACTTTCGTTTGACAAAGTGCAGGCCTGCTGCTAACATAAGAACAGACGTGCGAACAATCAGCGAAGACGGGGGTCGAGTCATGGCTGAGAAGCCTCTGTCCAAACGCCGGCGAGACATCCTCGAGTTCATCAGTTCCACCATCAGGGACCGCGGCTACCCGCCGACGGTGCGCGAGATTGGCGACGCAGTAGGGCTGAAGAGCAGCAGCACGGTGCATTTCCACCTGAATGTGCTGCAGAAACTGGGCCTGATCGAGCGCGATGGCTCTCTGACCCGTGCGATCCGCCCCCGCGACGCGGAGACTGACCCCCCAACGCGTCCATCCAAGGGCGTCCGGTACGCCCCGCTGGTGGGCAAGGTGGCGGCGGGGCAGCCGATCTTCGCCGCCGAGAACATCGAGGAAACCCTCACCCTGCCTGCTGAGCTGTTCCCGGACGGGGATCTGTTCATGCTCGAGGTCAAGGGCAGCAGCATGATCGAGGCAGGCATCCTGGACGGCGACCTGCTCGTGGTGCAGCGCCAGGAAACGGCCCAGAACGGCGACATCGTGGTCGCCCTCGTCGAGGATGAGGCCACGGTCAAGCGGTTTTTCCGGCACGATGGCGACATCGAACTGCGGCCTGAAAACAGCCAGATGGAGTCGATCTTCGTCAAGCAGGTCGCCATCCTGGGCCGGGTCCGGGGCGTGGTTCGCTCTCTCTGAGCGCCGAACGACCATTAGCCGTTCTTCCCCTCAAGGACGCGGATAACGAGTACGGTGCGGTCGTCGCGACCGGCGTCGGAACTGAAGCGCCGGGCAGCATCGACGATGCTCCGTGCAAGTTCGTCTGCGCTCGCGCGCGGTCTGGCATCAACGACCCGCGCGATCCCCTCGATGCCGAATTCTTCCCTGGCCCGATTGCGGGTCTCCGTGATTCCGTCGGTGTAGCAGACCAGCACATCGCCCGGACGCAGCGTGGTCACCTGTTGCGTGTACTTTGGCGTCCGGGTGGCCCCGATAACGATCCCACCGGTGGAAAGCTCCTGGTAGCGGCCCGAGACGCCCAGGTGCATAAGCAGAGGAGGAAGATGGCCGCAGTTGACGAATGTTAGCTCGTGGGTCGCGCAGTCCAGAATCCCTATGAACAGCGGGGCGTATGATGTCGGCTGCAGCGCCTCGTACGCATCCCGGTTCACCTCAGTGGCGATGTCGGCGGGCGAGAGGCCCCGAGCCACGGCTGCGCGCATGTGAGAGTGAACCAGGGACAGGTGCACCAGACCGTAGACGCTCTTGCCGGGCATGTCGCCCACGCAGATAAGAAGCCGGTTGCCGTCAAGGGGCAGCAGGTCGTAAAGGTCTCCGCCCACCGTCCGTGCAGGCTGGAACTGGACGCCGATATCCAGTCCTTGCACCCGCGGGATGGCGCTGGGAAGCATCCGGTCCTGCAATCGTCTGGCCATGGCCATATCGTGCTCGAGCCGCCCCGCCCGGGTGAACTCGCGGTCACGCGCCATGACGATGTACGACGCTGCCACAGCGACCATCAGCATCGGAACAGTCTGGCCCTCAGTCAGCACGAGCCACAGCAAGGGCGGACCCGCGTCGGGTCCGGATGTCTGCAGGAGATCGAGGCGGAAAACCCCATCGAGAATGCCGGATATCACCGCAACCACCAGTGCGCCGGTGCGGCGGAACCAGATGGCGGCGACCATGATGATCAGGTAGTAGACGGCGGCAACCCATTCGCGCTGCGGAACCGACGGCGGGAAGCTGGCGATGGCGGCAGCGACCAGAAGCATGTCGATGGCCAACGCCAGCGGGCGTCTCAGCGGGAGCGCGAAGTTCCACAGGTACGACGCAAATAGCCCGATGCTGAACACCGATGCGATGGGCGGAATCAGCGCGACCACCAGCTGGGTCACAGTCGGTAGTCCCACGGGTGACTGCCGAAAACCGGGAGTGAGAGCGAAGGCGATGATGAACGCGGTGCGCATCAGAGCAACCGCCACATCCGACTCGTCCGTCGCGGAACCCGCTTCGGGGGCCGTTGCGGCATGAATGGGGCGCAATCTCACCGGCTCTCACCTCTCTTCGCCCGGGGCATCGCAGAACACGGGGACGAACGGTCTATTCGATCACAACCCACTGGGGACCTTCGGGGTTCCCGGTGCATCGATGGCCGCAAGCCCGAGCGGGGCAGCTGATCCATCGTGGGGAGCGAACGCGGCTACGAGAGTCTTCGGCGGGACATGGTCGCCACGCAGCTTGAGGCGCGGGGCATCACGGACCGGCGCGTGCTCGACGCCATGCGCACGGTTCCGCGACACGAGTTCGTCCCAGCCAGCATCCGAGACATTGCGTACACCGACCAGGCACTGGCCATCGGCCACGGCCAGACCATCTCGCAGCCGTATATAGTTGCGCTGATGTGCCAGTTGCTTGAGGTCGAATCACATCACCGGGTTTTCGAAGTGGGTGCCGGGTCGGGTTACCAGGCCGCGCTCCTGGGCCAACTAGCAGCCGAAGTGTACTCGGTGGACCTCGTGCCGGAGTTGGTGGATGCGGCCGCGCGGCTTGTGGAGCGGCTGGGGTACGAGAACGTGCATATCATCGCGGGCGACGGAACGCTGGGACTACCTGAGAAGGCGCCCTTCGACCGCATCATCGTAGCGGCGGCGGCACCGGACATCCCGCCTCCGCTGATCGATCAGCTGGCGCCTGGGGGGCGGCTGATCGCCCCCGTGGGCGACCGATTCCTGCAGAGACTCGTGGTCCTGACACGGACCGCCGAAGGCGTGCAGTCCCGCAACAGCATCGGTTGCGTCTTCGTACCGCTACTCGGGCGTCACGGCTGGAGCTCCGCAGACTGAGCGAGAGGACAACAGCGCGATATGCAGAAAAACAGGTTCGGGTTCCGCACCGCCGGGTTCCGCGATTGGAGCTTCGGGCGGGCCGTAGAAGCCATCGCCGCCGCCGGTTACTCTGGCATCGAGGTCTGCCTCGAGCATCCCGACTGCCGGCCGGAAGCGTTGGGCGAACAAGCGGCGGGGCGATTCGCCCAGCTACTCAGGGACTGCGGGGTGTCCTGCGCGTCGGTCAGCTACCACGGGGACTTCGAACCGCCTCGGGACCGGGCCGATAACCAGCTCCGGGCGCTGCGGCTAACGCCGGCCCTTGGGTCGGACGTGCTGATTCTGAACGCGGAAAAAGCAGAGCCGGAGCGCCTGCAGGAGCAGTGGGACGATCTGAGGCGGCGGCTAGAGCGCTTGCTCCCGCAGGCAGAGAACTCGGGGATCCGGATCGCGCTTGAGCCCGAGCCCGGCCACTTCCTGCACTCGTCCGCGGACATGGCGAGGCTCATCTCGGAAGTTCGGCATCCGCTGCTGGCCGTGAACCTGGACGTGGGCCACGCGTACCTGACCGATGACGATCTCGGGGCGACCATCCGGGAACTCGGTGACCGGATCGTTCACACCCACATCGAGGGAATGCCGGCAGGAGAGCACAGGCATCTCGTGCCCGGCGAGGGCGACCTGAATCTGGCCGAGGTCAAGACGGCGCTGGACTCCATCGGCTACGGCGGATGGCTCACGGTTGACCTGTTCAGGATCGGAGACGATCCCGAGGGCTTCGCGCGCCGCAGTTTCGCGGCCCTCCAGTCTATTTTCGGCGGGTGACGCCATGGCGAGCCTGCCCTACGATGCCCACGTGCACACATCCTTCGCCCGGGGTTCGAGCAGCCCGGAGGAAGTGGTGCGCGCCGCCGAAGCGGCTAGCCTGCGGTGCGTGGGACTGGGCGACGTCTGTGACGTACAGACATCTCCAGACGAAATCGCCCGGCGCATGGAGCACGCCCGGCGGTTGAACGCCCGCAGTCCGGTGCTGGTGGTCGGCGCGCTTGAGGCCATTATCCTGGACCCGGACGGCGCGCTCACTGTCTCGCAGGAGGACGCGACCGGGGTTACCATGGTCTTCGCGGGCATCGGCGAGCGTACCCGCGGAATCGGCGACGAGCCGCCCGCAAACCCCAGGCGCTACGCGGACAATGTGCTCGCGGCCACCTGCAATGCGGCGGAGAACCCGCTGGTGGATGTGATCGCGCACCCCTTCAACCTCGGGCGATTCGAGGCGGTCCTCACCCCCGGACAGTTCGCAGGCCACAACGTCCGCCGGGTGGCGCGAACACTGTTCGAGCACAATGTCGCGTTCGAGATCAGCAACCAGGCCTACGCATCGTACCCGCAGATGACCGTACAGGAGTTCACGCAGGAGTATGTTCGCCTTCTGCGGGTGTTTTCGGAAGAGGGCGTGAAGTTCGTCGTGAGCAGCGAAGCCCAATGCGCGGGGGCGGTCGGCAACCTGAGGTTCTGCCGGGTGCTCATGAACGAGGCCGGCATTGAGCTATCGCAGCTGGTAGACCTGGAACGGATGGCACAGGTGAGGGATCGCTGATGACAGTCCGAGTCCAATTTGTGGCCGCCGTCGTCGCTGTCGCTGTTGGGTTCGCGACTTCGCTTGCGGCGCAGGCAGACGCGTTGTCGGATGCGCGAAAGCTACTGTCGGAAGGCAAGTTCATCGAGGCCGAAGCCGCGCTTTCGGCGGCGGTTGAGTCGCCGATCCTCGCGCCGGAGGCCTACTATACCTGGTACCAGTCGCTGAGGGCGCGCGGCGAAGGCGAGCGTGCCTTGCGCAAGCTGGAGACCGCCGCAAAGCTGGCGGCGGACCGCGCTGACTGGTGGCTGGAACTCGGGCTCTACTCGGCGGAGCTTGGCCGCACCGATGAGGCGGCCGCCCACTACCTGACGGCCCTGAGCATCGCCCCAGGATTCGGCCAGGCACATGCAGCCCTGTCCGGGTTGCTGCTGGACCTGGGACGGACGGCCGAGGCTGAGGCGCAGTTGCGCGAGGGCCTGCGCGCAGACCCCCGCTTCGCCGGGAACTGGGTGTCGCTTGCAGACCTGCTCCTGTCGCAGGAGCGCCCGCTGGACGCCCTGGCGCTTCTGGACCAGGGAATGGAGGCCTGCCCGGGCAATGCCCCGATCAGCATCGCGCGTGGGCGCGTCTACGACACCATGGGCGAGTTCACACGGGCGCTCGAAGCCTACCAGCAGGCGGTCAGCTCTGATCCCGCCAATCCGGCGGCGCACCTGTTCCTGGGACGGGCTCTGCGTGCCAGGGGACAGCTGGGGCCTGCCATGGCCAGTTACAGGCGCGCCGCGGCGCTGGCCACTGACGATCCCGAGCCGTGGGTAGAGATGGCATGGCTGGCGGTTGAGGACCGGAAGGCCCCGGGCGCGGCCAGGCAGCACTCCTCGAAAGCGTTGGCGCTTGCCCCGGAAGACTGTCGGGCGAATGCGGTCCACGGCTGGGCGCTGGTGTCCTCGAAGCAGACCGAAAAGGGGCTGGAGTTGATCAGCAAGACCGTGGATGCCCACCCGAAATGCCCCGATGCAGCGTATGCGATGGCCCTCGCAGTGGCTCGCGACGGAGACAAGCCGCAAGCCGTGGTGTGGCTTCAGCAAGCGGCCAGGGAGGCAAAAGACCCTGCTCTGCAGCGCCGGGCCTCGGGTCTCGCGAAGCAGCTGCAGGCCACCGAAGCGAACGCTGGGCAGTAGACATGTCCTGTTGTGCCATGCCTGCCTTCTTGCGGGATGCCTGTGAACCGGCTGACCTGCCTGCACCTGGTGATACTGATGCTCACGTGCCCGTGCGCGCGGGGCGACGATGGCCCGACGGTGCTTTCCGCCGCCAGCTTTGGGGCCGTGGGTGATGGGGCGACGGACGACGGCCCGGCGGTTGCGCGAATGCTGACACGGGCGCGCGAGATTGCCGGGCCGGTGCGGTTGCAGTTCGCGCCGGCGAAGGTGTACTCCATCCGGACCTCTCCCCTGCGTTATGTACTCCCCTTTGCCGGCGTGTCCGATCTCACTCTCGACGGCAGCGGGAGTACCTTCCTGCTGGACCCGTACCTGCGGTTCATGGACCTGACTTCGTCCCGGAATGTGACAGTCAGGCATCTCAACGTGGACTTCAGCCCGTTACCCTTCGCGGACGGGACCGTGGCCGAAGTGGATGCCGCTGCTCGTTGCCTGCTCGTGAGGATCAATGAGGGCATGAGTGTCCCCGCGGGAGGCCCCACAAGGGAGGACGGGGAGCAGGCGTTCTTCTCGATGCTGTGGTACGACGGCCCGTACGGCCCCGTGAGCCGGCACTTTTGGACGGAACGGATCGAGGAAACCGGGGAGCCGGGACTTGTCCGGGTGTACGCGACGCAGGAGTTCGCGGCGTTCTCCGACGTTGAGCCGGAACGCTGGCAGATCAGTCTTCCGGTGCCCGGCGTCGCGCACCGGTTCGGCCCGGGTCCGTGTTTCCGGATCGACGGCAATGACACGGTCACATTCGAGGATGTCGAACTGTGGTCTGCCCCGTGGTTCGGGTTCGAGGTCACGCGGAACCGGGGCAAGGTGACGTTCCGGCGTGTGAACATCCGCCCGAAGCCCGAGACGGCAAGGCTGATGTCCCTGTGGCGAGACGGGTTCCACGTCAAGGGCAACAGCGGCTCCCTGCTCTGGGAAGACTGTATCCTGCGCGGGATGAACGACGATGCGTTTAACATCTCCACCCATTCCAGCAGCGTGCAGCGGGTCATGGCCCCCAACGAGGTGGAAGTCCGCCAGAAGTTCCCGCTCCTGCCGATCCCGTGGCGCGTGGGCTCGACGTTGATTGCCGCGGACGAGGCAACCCGGAGGCTCCTCGGGAGCGCCTTGGTGACTGAAGCCGTCCCGGGCCCCGAACCGGCGCCGATACAGGGGACGCCCGCCGCGCCTGCCTGGCGGATCAGACTGGACGCGCCGATCCTGGGGCTTCAGCCCGGGACGATGGTCTGGGACCCGGACCAGTGCAACCCGCACACCACGCTGCGGCGCTGCCGGATCGAGATGAGCTGTCGGCTGCAGTCGCCGGTGACGCTGGAGAACTGCGATGTGACCGCGCTCCTGTGGTTCTACTCGGAGCACGTGGAGGGGGCGTTCCCGAGCGGGGTGCGGGTGCGCGACTGCAGCCTGCGCAGGGGACGCGGCAACCCCACACTCGCGCTGGTCTTCTCGGGCGGGCCCAGTAGTGACGCCGCAGTACCAGACGCAGGATCGCCCCCGCGGGCGATCCACGACGTGCTCATCGAGGGGAGCACGATCCGGGGGAGCGTGCAGATTGAGGGGGTCCAGGGCCTGAGGGTCCTGGAAAACCGGTTCCTGGAACCCGCTGCTGAGGTCAGGCTATCCGGCAATCACGCCTGGGAGATCCGGGGGAACACGGACGCCGGAGGCCTCTCCTATCTCGAGCCGCCGCCCCAGTGACGCAGGCAATGATCACGCTGGGCGCAGTAGTCGCGGTACGCACCCTCGTACATCTCCTCCTGGTCGGGGGAGAAGAGATCGTAGTCTCCGCCGATCACCACTCGAGCCGCGTGGGGTGAGGGGTAAACCCCGGCTGCGGAAAATGCAAGGGCAGCGGCTCCCAGAGCGGCGGTCTCCACATTGCTGCTGCGATGTACGGGCAGGCGCGTCACGCCCGCAATGATCTGGGTCCACAGGTCCGACCGCGCCCCGCCGCCGAACAGAACGACCCTCTCCAGCCTTACCCCCTGCTCCTGCATCGCGTCAAGATTCGTGCGCAACTCGAATGCCACCGACTCCAGCAATGCCCGGGTCATCTGAGGCGCGCTGGTTTCCAAGGAAAGCCCCAGGAAGGCGCCGCGCGCATCGGCAGACCAGTGGGGTGCGCCTGCTCCGGCGAGAAAGGGCAGGAACCGTAGGCCTCCGGCACCGGGTTTGCTCCCGGCTGCCAGGCCCGATAGCGCATCATAGTCCACCCCGGCGGCGCCAAAGCTCCGCACGAGGTCGCGCAACCAGCGCAGCGCGGCACCCGTTGTGGTGAGTGGCGCTTCGAGTACCCAGGCGTTCCGGGCGAGGTACGGGAAACACGGTATCGCCGCGGATGGTTCGAAGCTCGGCCTCCGGGCAAGCGCCGTGACCGCTGTCGCTGTGCCCAGGGAGACGGTGGCGCACTGGTCCTCCAGGCCTGCCCCGAGGGCGGCGCATTTCTGGTCTTGCGCGCCGACGGCCACAGGGATGCCGGGAGGAAGGCGCAGGTCCCTCGCTACTTCGAACTGCAACGGCGCGGCCTCGGCACCGGCGGGCACGACCGGCGCGAAGCGGTCGGTGTCCACCCTGTAATCCGCCGCGAGGCCACGGTCCCACTGGAACTGGCGGATGTTGAAGAGCAGCGACGCCGCTGCAGAGGTGTAATCCGTCGCAAGTTTGCCGGTGAGCCGCGCGATCAGGAAATCATGGGCGTACAGATAGTGAGCGGCGGCGCGCTCCACCCGCGGCTCGGCTTCGCGCAACCAGATGATCTGCGGTAATGTGTGCCAGGCTCCCGGAGCCTTCCCGGCACGGTCGCCCCAGAAGGCGATCCCCCGGTCGCGCAGGAGATCCCGGGCGGCCCCGGCAGCGCGAGTATCCAGCCAGGTGAGCGCGGGCCGCAGCGGTCGGAGGTCCTCGCCGACCGGCACCCACGAATGCCCCTGGGCGCTAATCCCAATCCCCACCACCTTCTCCGGGGCCGGCAGCGCGGCCGTAACGGCCTGCACGCATGCGCGCGCGGCGGACCACCACCCCTCCGCCTCCTGTTCGGCAGCCCCTGGCTCGGGGTGGATTAGGCCGTACTCGACGTGGTGCGACCCAAGGACTTCGCCGGCGGCGGAATACGCGCATGCTCGGCAGCCCGTGGTGCCCAGGTCGATGCTTATGGCAATGCGCATACTCGATACCCCCGGGCCGGCGGGAGGTTAGCAACCGCCGGCCAGTGAAATCTTCTGCATCCAGGAAAGGAACGATGCGACATGCTCACCTCAGCCGCTCTCATTGCACTATTCGCAGTCTGCATGCCTGGGGCCTGCCGGGATCTGCCCGCGTTTTCGTACCCGACCACCGAACAGGCCAGAGAGCACTGGCAGCCGCAGTTCGGGAGCCTGCCTGCGCGCGTTGAGACCGACGACAATGGCCAGAGCTACATCGCGCTGGACGCCGATTTCAAGGCGGAAAAGGACCGAGCCTGCTGGGACTGGATACAGGACCTGGATCTTTCGCAGGCCGGGCGGGTCGCCTTTGACATCTCATCGACCGGTACTGCGCACGCAGGAAGCATCGGCATCTTCTTTGGCACCCCCAATGGCTGGTATGCCCGATTCTGGTGGTGGGGGGCCACGAACGACTGGACACCCATGGTCTTCCCACTCGAGGGCTGGGGCGAAGAGGGCAAGCCGGACGGCTGGGATAAGGTTACGAAGTTCCGGTTTTCCGTCTGGAGCGCCGGACCCGGCAAGGCTACGTACAGACTTCGGAACCTGATGGTCCTCGACCGCGACCCGTGCGAGAACTTCATCCGAAACGGGAGCTTCGAGATCACCGGCGCCGGCATGCCCATCGCCTGGGGGAGCGGACACTGGGGCGTCGGGAGCATGCCCTGGGCGGCGGACATGGACCTGTGGCGCAGCCGGTGGAAGCTCGACACAGGGAGCGCGAGAGACGGCACAACGTCACTGCTGATTGACAACCAGCCGGACCTCCCGCTGCTCAGAGCCGTGTCTGCCTGGCACACCCCCCCGGGCAAGGAGGGCACGCTGACCCTTTCGGCATGGATCCGGTCCGACGCGCAGGAGCTACCCGTTGTCATGCAGTGCGGCGGAAAGAGCGTGCAGGTGAAAGCGGGCCCGGATTGGGCGCAGTTCGCCCTGTCAGGCATCCCGCGAGGCCAGCAGCTTACAGTCGTCGTCGCCCCCCAGTCCCAAGGGAAGATGTGGCTGGATGCGGTGCAATTGCAGGGGCTGGATGAGCCCACCCCCGAATTTCACCCGGCCTTCACCGACGAGGCCACCGCCATGCGCGAGGCCCGCGTTGACTGGGGCTTCCCGCGCCGAACGCCCGAAATCGCATCGGGCAGAAGCGTCAGCGGCCCGATCACCGAGACCCGGGCGGCCATCGATGAACACGGGCGGTTCACAGTGAATGGCGAGCCGTATGTGCAGCATTCGCTGGGGCTGGAGTTCGTGGACGACCTGGCGATCCTGGACTTCGCCGCAAGCTCCGGGTTCAAGGACGTGTGTTGCCAGATCCACCCGAACGTCACCACGGAACGCCTCAAGGAGATCATGGACCGCAGCGCTGCCGTGGGGATGCGGGTGATTCCGTGGCTGGATGGACGGATGACCCGGGAGCAGTTCAGCGCCCACATCCGGACCCTCAAGGACCACCCGGGCCTGCTGTGCTGGTATGTGTACGATGAGCCGTCAGGGGAACGCTTCGCGGAAGCCGATGCGCGCTACCGTCTCGCGCGCGAGCTTGACCCGAACCACCCGGCGCTCATCAACTACCTGCCTGACAAGCTGACCGGCCACACGGGCGACATCTACTCCACCGACGTCTACCCCATCCCCCACTCCAACCCGATGAGCGCCATCTCCGCGGTGCGATCCATGCGCGCGGATGCCCCGCCGACCCATCCGGTGTGGATGTGGCTGCAGGGGACCGGATACGCTTACTGGATGGACCGAGAACCCACGCCGCGCGAGCTCTCGTGCATGGTCTACGGCAGCCTGATTGAGGGCGCGCGGGGCATCTACTACTTCGCCCAGATACCGCGCACGAAGGAGTGCTTCGACGAGATGCGCGCGATGTGCGTCGAGGTGGATGAGCTCTCACCGTTCCTGTACAGCCTAGAGGAAGCGCCTGAGGTCACGGCGGACAGCCCATCAATACTCGTGCGCGCCTACCGGCACCAGGGCGTGACGCGGGTTGTCGCTGTGAACGCAGGGCATGAACCGGTGCGGCCCAGGATCGATATAGGCGGAGTGGGACGCAGGCTTCGGGTGGTGTTCGAAGGCCGCGAGGTGACGGCTGACGGCAACGGCTGGTCGGACGACTTCGCGGGGTACGAGAGGCACGTCTACGAGATTGTCAAAGAGTAGGCAGTTCCGCTGGATAGGCACCGGCGGGGCCGACTGGTTCGGCCCCGCCGGGATAGCCGCGGCGCGCTCTACTTGTAGCCGGCCACGTTGCGGATGTCCCACGTGTTGGCCGAGATCGAGCCGCCGGTGATGGGCAGCAGATCGGCGATGATTAGCTGCTTGATGTCCCCCGGCTTCAGGCTGGCCGTTCCCTGATCGCCCTCGCGGTTGAACTCCGAGAACTCGACTTTCACCAGTTCCCACTTACCCCTGGTATCCACCTGACGCATGGCCCCGAAACGTCCCTTGTCCCGCTGCTCGGTGGCCAGGATCAGGGCCGCGGGCAGGTCCGTCCGGATCTCGAAGCTGATGCCGCGCGCCCCGGCCAGAAGATCCTTGGGCACAGTGCGAACGATTCCGAAGATATTGTCAGGCGGAGTGACGTACTTGACCCGCAGGAACGGCTCGCTCCCGTCGTCAGGCGTCTGAGTGGTCAGGCTCACCTGCTCGCCGCCCACAGACATCCAATGGATCGTGGGCGTTGAGCACGCGTCGAGCAGATACTCGTCCACGTCTTCGGCCTGGACGTCCGGCTTCTCCGGCTCCTTCGAACTGAGTACCACATCATCGAGCCAGACCATCGACTGCGCGGGCGGCGGGTTGTAGATGGGCATTCCCGATTTCTCCAGCACCCGCGCGAACAGGCTGGCGTCCGCGATGGCGAACAGGTTCACCTGATCGGGATCAAGCTTCCCGTTCTCATCCTTGCCGTCGTCGCCCAATGTGAAGTCCCTAATGGAGAGTTCGATATCGTTCCACTGCCCCGCCTCGGACCAGACAACAGCCTGGTAGCTCGATTCGTCTTCCTCATTGAGAGCGACCATGAGGGGTGTGGAGTATGCAGTGGAGACGGCGAACCGGATGGTCTTCAGTTCCGGCAGGTTCGCAGGAAGCGGAACGAAGAACAGGCCGGGGATATCGCCCTCCTTGCCCTCCTCGGGGAGGCGCTGCATGTACGTGAACTGCAGCGAGCCCTGGCCCTTGTAGACAGTATCGGCCTCCTGCGTGAGTGCGAGCTTGGCCTGAGGATCCACCGCCGACCAGTCCTCGAGGTCGGTCTCAAAGTTCCAGGACCTGATAACCCCGTCGGCATCCTGAGCCACAGCGGCACAGGACAGCAGCATGACGACAGCACACAGCAACAAACGTGGAGCCATGATCGACGGCCTCCCCTGTGAACGGATTGCAGCGGTTGCGCCCGACGGTAGCATAGACACGCCTGCGCTGTGGTTTGTTCGCATGGGCCGTGCCCTGCGTCAATGGTTCGCGGACCGGCGCACCACGCAGCCCAGATCCATCGGCCCGATCTCCACGGCGATCTCTGCAATCACTCCGTGGATCGTGGGAGTCAGCGGGACGCCGTTCCAGGCGTCTTCATAGGTGTCTCCCGGATTGTGGGCCACACGAAGGATTGTCCCCCGAACCGTGCGGCCGTTGGCGTTATACAGCGTCCAGACAGTCTCGTCCCCGGCGCTGAAACGGTTCGCGAAGACCCCCGCCTGCTCGGTCCGCACAAGCGCTTCCACGTCGTCCGAGCCGAATGCCGCCCGGTGCTCGCACTGGATGCCGATGGACTTGCGGTGGAACTCGAGGGAAGGCTCGTCCATTCCCGGAAGGCTTGGCTCACCCACGCGCAACGTCTCGCCGTTGAAGAACGGGAACTTGTGATTCCACCAGTTGCCGGACCGCAGGGCCGCATAGTGAATGATGTGAATCGGCTTGAAATGCGGGAACGCGAACCGGGAGAGATTGACGAAGTGTGGCGCGATGTCCCGCTCCGGCACGCTCCACAAAGCATAGTACGTGAAAGACCCGTCGAGGACCTCGCGCATCACTTCGGCGGGCGGGTATTCGCTGAACAGGGCGACATCCGGGCCGACGCGTTCGCGGATTCGCCGAAGCATCTCCACTTCGCCGGCGTAGGGGATCTCGTAGCCATTATGCCCGTGATCTCTGGCATGGCAGGCCCAGCGCCCGTCCGTTGCACCATATTCGTCGATATACAGGACGCGGTTGCCCAGTTCGGAGACAATCCGCTCGCAGGCTTCGGGGAAATACTCGCGCCACCCGGGCAGGTACGGGCACTGGTTGTAGGCGTCGTAGACAGGGATGAAGTCGGGTCTCCCATCGGGCTTGCGCATGGCCCACTCTTCAGCGCGAGCCCCGACGAATTCGCCTTTTCCGCTGCTCAGGTAGCCGTCGGTGTAGAGGCTGACCGCTACCCCGCTTTCCTGCATGGCGCGGATGTTGCCCCGGAAGTAGTCCAGACCACCCACGGTCTCGTCGTAGTGGGCATAGTCGCCCCAGTCGCCCCAATCCTCGGAGGCCGCCCAGCCGAACAGGTGCACCCAGTCACAGGGGCCGATGTACCGGCGCATATTGTCCACGAGGCGCTGGATGTCACCGCGCTTCTTCGGGTCGCGCGAATAGTCATAATGCGCATTGGCCGACAGCATCGCGAAGGACTGCCGGAACCAATCCTTGCGTGCAGGCGGCCTGAACCAGGTCGCGAGCCAGGCCCGGTAAGCGCCGAAGATCGCGCGCCAGTCACCGGGGAGCGCCATGAGAGCGGCTTCGGTCGCCTCGAACCGCGCGCCGGGAGCGAGATCGCGGCTTGGGTACTCGCAGGACCATGCACCGCCGGTCTCGTCCTTGGACAGGCGGACAAAGTGGTGCCGCGCGTCTGTGTCGTGAGTCAGGCACGCCAGCGCCAGCCCGGATTTCGGGTTGAAGAACCCGTCCATCTGCAGAGGATGTGGTTCGCCCAGAGGATCACGGAAGTCCCGGGGGGCATTGCTGAAAATCCCGCCGCGCTTGCCGGACAGATACCAGGTGTCGGCAACAGCCCCCATTACCACATCGCGCAGGACCGGGAACTCCAGGTCAGCGGTGATTTCCCGCTGGCCACGGTTCTCGAGTGACATTCGCAAGAGCAGTTCGCCTGGCTTGCCGGGAAGGCACGAGATGGTGGCGGCGAGGCCGGTCTCTGCGTGCTTCAGCGTCCAGGACTGCCCTGCCCCCAGCGGGATACGGGAGTCGAGAGTCCAAGACTCCGCAGGCAATTCTCGGCCGCCGACTCGCACCGTGAACAGGGGCCCCTCTCCCACCGAAAGCATGCCCATAGCGGCAGGCAGCGTGAGAGAGCGCCATGTGAGACCTTGATCCGTCTCGAGATGCGCGCAGAGCGGGCCGGAGGTCACGGCACCCGGAGGCACGCTCTCTGGCGCAAGCACCGGCAGCTCCGCGCGGACTTCCGGGTAGTGGAAGGCAGACCAATTCGGTTCGATCACGCGCGGCTCGCCGGTGTACAAGGTGGCGGCGAGGATCGAGAACGAGGCCGTCTGCATTCGGTCCTTCAGGGTCAGGCTGACCGGTGTGCGGGTCGGGTCCGGATGCACCACGCTCACGCCTAAGCCGCGGCGCAGGCCCCAGCGCGCGACTGAGGCATCCATGGGCAGCATGCGGTCGATGACGCCGTCGGAGTAGCGCACCTCGCAGAAGACCTTTTCGGGCACGTCCAGCCACTCCTGGGCCTGCGGGTGCCTGGGATCGAGGCCCCATGGC
>JAGPGE010000421.1 GCA_018056145.1 Armatimonadota bacterium | reverse complement strand
GAGCTTGTGGGGCACGTGAACAACGAGGAGTACCTGGTGGATCATGTGCGGTATAACGCCGACTTCTTCAGCGCCATGGACGGGCTGGACATGCCGGGGATGGACGTAATCGGGCCTGCGGGAGACTGGCACCGACAGCCGGACAGCTTCGTGGCGAAGATCACCAGTTCAGCCGCGCACACCCGGGGCAATGTGCGGTCCATGAGCGAGACCTACGGCGCGGCAGGCTGGGGGCTGACGCCCGAGGAGATTCGGCGCATCGCCGACTGGCTGAGCGTGCGCGGCGTGACGCGCATCGTCCCCCACGCGTTCTACTATTCCATCGCCGGAGACCGTTACCACGAATGCCCGCCCTCGCTGTTCTTCCAGAGTCCCCACTGGCCCGCGATCACCGGGCTTCTGCGGTATATGAACCGCTGGAGTTGGCTGCTTGAGAACACCCAACCGGCCGCTCAGGTGGCGGTGTACTATCCGATTGATGCGGTGCGCTCGGTGACAAGCCCGCAGGTTCAACGCTCCCTGGGCGGGGGGCTGGACGAGCACAGCGCAGGGGAAGCGGGACGGCTCGGAATGGCTTTTCGCGAACTGACGGACGGGCTGTTCCGGGCGCAAATCGACTACGACATCCTGGACGACGTAGCACTCGACGCAGCCGAGTTGAGGGATGGTGCGCTCTGTCTGCACGGGCGCGAGTACCGGGCGCTGGTGGTGCCGGAAGGCGGGGTTTCCGAATCAGCGCGCGCGACGGTGGGGAAAGCGGAGAGGGCCGGGGTCGCGGTGATCAGCGCCGGTGACGGGAACGCTGTTGATCTAGCGGGGCAGTGGCGAACCGTTACGCTTGAGCCGCCTTGCGACCAGATCACGGTGACCCGACGCAGCACCCTGGATGGCGACTTGTTGTTCGTGGTGAACGAAGGCAACGCGCCGTATGAAGGCGTGCTCTCGATACCGGGCCACTATGGCGTGACCGTCTGGGACCTTGGCTGCGGGCAGGTGGATGGGCTGGCCTGCGAAGCGGAGCATGGGCACACGCGCATCGCGGTGCAGTTGCTCGAAGGCAGTGCACAGTGCTTCGGGCTTGCTCCGCAGGTTCGATAATGAAGGAAACGGGGACTGGCGCGGATCGCGGACGCTGTCCACAAGCCCCTGCAAGTCCCCGTTCGCATCAGTTCTGGTCGCTGCGGGCGAGACGCGACAGCCGCCTATTTGCCTTCCGGGGCCGCGCGCATGAAGGACAGGATGGTCTCGCCATCCGCGTCCCGGATGATCAGTTCATCTGCTACCACGGTGTAGCTCTTCGCCGCCGACAGGGCCTTGAAGTACTCCTGTTCCTGGGCCATGGCGGCCGGATCGCCTGCCATCATGGTCGACACCACCGCGCCGATGGACAGCTTCGAGCCATCAACCTCGTAGTCCCCGCCGTAAGTGTTGATGCCACCCTTGCCGCCGATGCCCCCAGCGGTGAACCGCGCGGTTACGGTGGTGCCATCGAGCACCGGCTTACCATTCAGCGTCTTCAGTTCCCACAGCCCCTGGCGGAGGGCAACGGGCTCCGGAGCGGTGCGTCCGAAGGCCAGAATGACCTTCCCATCTGCGTCGAAGACAGCCAGTTCGGCACCGGTGACCTGGTGAGTCCTGGCTGACTCCAGCGTCCAGAAGTACTCCTGCTCCTGCATCATGAGCGGGCCAGGCCCGGCCATCTTCGTGGAGCCGATGTCGCTGATCGTCAGGTCTCGCCCCGAAACCTTGTAATTGCCGAAGTACTGGTTGATGCCAGCGTGGCCCCCGAGACGGCCGTCAGTGAATTTCGCGGTGATCCGGCTGCCGTCCACGAGGCGCTTGGCGTTCAGGAGCTTCAGGTTCCAGACACCCTCCTCGATGCTGCCCCAGCCAGGCGCGTCTCGCCGCGATACGGTGCCGGCCTTGCAGTTCACGACCGTCTCAGGACCGCGCTGGCCGCCCGGACCAACCACGAAGCAGCGGACCCGGTAGAGAATGTCAGCCTCGCGCTTGCCCATGGGAACCCGCGGGCTCGCGCAGCGAAAACTGAAAGTCCCGTCAGCATTGCTGTAATGACGGATTCCGGGGACTGTCCCGACAAGACGCCCCGTGTCGGAAAGCAAGACATCGGTGAGCACAACCACCAACGCGCGTTCCCCCACGGTTCCGCTGATGTCGTAATTCGGACCGAGCACGTCCCCCTCATTGGGCTGGTACAGCGTCGGTTTCGGAAGAGCGTACGCGGATGCAGCAAGGACCAGCGCTAACAGCACGGATACTCCCGTCGCGATTCTCATCGCAGATTCCCCTTTCACTGCAATCGGGCTTTTCCACGCATGTGTGATACTGCCGGCGAATGTCACTCAGTTTCTACCCACGCGGCGTGAGCCGCTAACCCCTTCCTGCCACGCGCCCCACTACTCCTGCCCCGGCTTGAGATGGATGTTGTCCAAATAGTACAGCCCCTCCGCGTCAGCGTTCGCGGTGAACCCGAACCAGTTCAGCACGGTGAAGCCCGGGTCACACGGAAGGCCCTTGAACTCGCGCAATTCGCCCTCGCCTTCGACGCTTACACCCACATCCCATGTTCCCGTGAGATCAGGCCCCACTGCGCAGGTGATCTCCACATGCATCCACTTTCCGTAAGGCACGCGCATGAGTTCGCGGCCTGATCCCATGAGTCTGCCGTCCGGCATTGCGTGCAAAGCGGGCCCCACTTTGAACGCCCCGGTGGAGTAGTCGCGCCATTCGTGGTACATGTAAGTCCCTTGTTCGATGCGCAGGTCGAAACTCCCCCTGAGCGTGCCTGAGACGAAATTGGGCGAGTAGAAGAAGTGGGGGTTGTACTCGCCCTTCTGCCCGGGCATGTCCACGATCTTCAGGCACTGGCGGCCCGATGCGGCGATTTCGTCGGTCACACGGATGGTTGCGGTATCGTTCTCCTCAAATACCTGGGCTTCGAGGGGCTTGTCGCCGATCTTCAGGTCCTCGAAATCCGCGTGGATCGGCAGCGGCGGCGGGATCAGCGGGGCCGGGAACGCTCTCGGTTCGGCAAGCGGCGTCTGCGCACCTGGGGCGCCGATCCGGCCAATCTCGGATACATCAATCGGCTTGAAGCCGATCTTCGCAGCCGGAGAGCCCTCCTTCAGCGTGAAGTCCCCGTTTTCCGGGTCCACGAACAGCGGGTCCGCGAAGACGGAGTCCGTATCCTGCCCGGTCGCCTGCCACTCCTCGAAGGTCTTGCCGGCGAAGGTCCGCAGGTTCGGGTTCGGGCACCAGTATAGGTTGTGGTTCAGGCGAAAGTTATCACGGGTCCCGTTCCAGTTCTCTCCCAGGCCCTGGCCCTGAGTCCAGTAGATGATGTTGCGCTCGATGGTGAAATGAAGATGGTTTTCGCTGCGTCCCCGGCCGAGGGGCGCCTCCTGGGACAGCGCAAAGATGTTGTTCGTGGCGATGTTGTCCCGGCCGTAGTGGATGCGGTAGCCGGGACTCTGGGTGTTGTAGGTGATATTGTTCTCGGACAGTATTCCGCTTGAGCCCTCGTCCAGGTAGATGCCCCAGCCGCCGTAACCGAAGGCGTCGATGTCATGGAAGCGATTGTTGCGGATGACCGTTCCCGGAGACACGCCCAGGGTGTAGATTCCGCCCATGTCGCTAAGCACGCCCTGCCCGATGTCGTGGACCTCGTTGAACTCGATCAGGTTGTCATGGGCATGGCTGGGCCCGTATCCCCACGACCAGCCCACCGAGAAGCCAGAGTAGTAGAAGTCGCAGATCTCATTGTGCGAGATGCGGTTGAAGGGAGAGTGGCCGATCCAGACGCCGATTCCCGCCGGGTGCATGCGACCACCATGGGCGATCAGGCAGTTCTCCACCACATTGTGGCTCGCAACGGCTTCAGGCTCTTGCGCATACGCGCCATGGCCGATGCGTACCCCACCCGCGCCCAGGTCGGTGATCTCGCACCCGGCCACCGTGTTGTTCTTGCAGCCGATCCCCAGTTCCAGCCCGTACGCCCCCGTGTGGATGATATTGCAGTCCCGCCAGACGCAACTGTGCGCGCCGGTTGCCGATACCGCCGCGTTCAGCCCGACCTCGGCCTGCGGGTGGCGGTTGCCATTGGGTGTCATGACCCAGTTGGTGTGGGCGAAGGTCAGGCCCTCAAACCGTAGGTTCTCCACGCCAAGCCCCAATGCCACCTCTCCCTGCAGTTTGAGGAGCATGTCGATGCGCGGCGCGATGACCTCGGTGTTCTGCGGGGTCTCACCGGGCAGGGGGATGTACGTGAGAATGCCCGTCTGCCGGTCGAGATACCACTGGCCGGGTTTGCCCAGCGCGTCCTTCACATTGTCGCACAGAAAACGCCCGCCCTTGGGGAGGTTAAAGGCCCAGCCCGCGTAGAGGGTCGGGGCGCTGCGCAGCGCGATGAGGGCTTCGCGGTCCACAGACTTGATCAGCGTGCGGTCCATGGTCCAGGTGTGGAATGTGCACAGCTCAATGTCGCCCAGGTTGGTCCAATCCGGGTTGATGTCGCCCTCGCGGAACCGGAATCGGTCATATCCCCTCTCGCCGACCTCGGGCGACGGCGGGGCCTCGGACGTGATGAAGCTGAACCCCTCCTCAGGCCAGCGCGGCCGGTATCTGCGCTCACCGTTGACGAACAGCTGGGTGAATGACCAGCGGCCCCGGGCAACTTCGGGAAGTGTCACTTCCCACCAGCCCCGGGCATTCACTTGCCAGCCCTCGACCCTGCGCCCGCCGCTAAGGATCACTCTCTCGCCGGGATAGGCGGCATACACGGTGGGCGACTTCTCGGTGCCGGAATCCAGAGCGCTGAAGCGGAGCGTCTCTTCCAGTTCATACAGGCCGCCGCGCACCATCACGGTCACGGGCGTGACGCGGTCGGGCTCTCCGTTACGCAGCGCGCGGACGGCATCACGGGCCCGTGCGAGGGTCGCGAAGGGCCCGTCGGTGGCGGTGTGATTGGGGCCCTCGAGTTGCCCCGTCCAGGCGTCATTGCCGGCGGTCGAAACATAGAAGTCCGCAGGTTGGGCGAAAGCAGAGAGTGTGGAGAGGAGCAGTGCTGCAAGGATCAGGACCAACATGTCGCAGATCACCTCAGGAGGTCACTGTGCTCGGCATCCGTGGCGCGGTGCAGACACATCACCGCTCTCGCGGGCCCACGGTACTCAGGTCGATGGGCTCGAAGCCCAGTGCGAAGGCCGGCGATTCCGGGCGCAATCTGAAGTCATTGTTCGCAGCGTCCACGAACAGCGGGTCGGCCACGATGCTCTGCGTGTCCAGACCCAGTTCCCTCCACGAATCCAGA
This sequence comes from Armatimonadota bacterium, assembly GCA_018056145.1. Taxonomy (GTDB): domain Bacteria; phylum Armatimonadota; class Zipacnadia; order Zipacnadales; family JABUFB01; genus JABUFB01. The sequence continues at coordinate 373 of JAGPGE010000421.1, read as the reverse complement.
GGCCGGAACCACTTCGCGTAGGGTTCATCTCCGGGCAGATAGACTCTCAGTTCATCGCCGGTGGTTAGCCAGTACAGGTTCTCGTCCCACCGGGCGACGGACTCCGGCGCTTTCCGGCCACAGTAGATCACCGTCGATTCCGGGTTGTCGAAAGCCACGATGTTGTGGTGGAACTCGGTGCCGCTCGAATTGGCCTGGAAATGGGCAATGAGTATCTGGCGGCGCGGGCCGTTGTTCACGAACACATTGTTGAACACCTTGTTGTCCTTGCCGCCCTGGATCATGAGGCCGCCATCGGCGGTGTTGTAGACCACATTTCCGTGAACCGTGAACCCGCCCGCGAAGGAGTCCAGGTAGATCCCCCAGGAGTTCC
>JAGPGE010000420.1 GCA_018056145.1 Armatimonadota bacterium | reverse complement strand
CTTCACCGTTGCGCGAGACGCCTCCTTGGACGGGCATTGTAGGACCTGCTTACAGCCTCCATGTGTGTCAATAATGGTTTGTTACTGACCCAAAATGGCCCGGAGAGTGGGTCAATAAGCCGGATTACGGACACGTACCCCGGGTTCCCGTGTCTAGAACCTGAGGGGCTATGAGCACAACCTTGCGGATGCTTATGTTCCGCTGTCCTACGAGTGGTGGCGGGAGTTGGTGCTGCACATGCTTCATTCGACGCCTCAGCAGGAAGGACCTTCCCAGCCGAGTCACGCCTTGTTCTGCTGGCGATCCGTCGATGGCGAGTCGAGCGTTGGGTCTCGGAGACCGACGACACCCCCGGTCCGCTCAGCCCCAGTCAGGCGAGGCGGAAAGCAGGCAATTGCATCGCGGCGGCGCCGCCGCCGGCTTCCCGTTTGCGCCGAGGTCTACATCTCCTGCGCAAGCACCCGCGCCTTCATAGTCGACCGTCGTGTGCCTCGATCTGTGGTCTCCCGCCATGCCAACCCGGCTTACCGCCCGCGTAAGGAGTAGCGTGCCTGGCGTGGCGACTTTGGGACGCTCGAACCAGTCGCCACGTCAAGCAGCGCCTGCAGTCGCCGTCACTCAGCCGCTCGCGGCCAGTCGAAGGTGACAAGGTTCGAGATCAGCAGCGAAGGGATGCCCTTCGAGAGATCCACTGCGATGGCGACCACCGTGTACTTCCCTGGGGGTGTCTGCTCCGAGAGACCATCCACTTGCAGGTAGGGTGGCCAGATCGGGGCCGAGGCGCCGGGAGCCAAGGGCGTGCGTGAGTCTCCCGGACCGACAGCGCCCCGTGATCCCATGACCGGCATCCAGGCCATGCTGTTCATGGCAAGTGGGGATAAGCAACGTCCTGCTGAGTCGTAGACGAAGGCCCTCCAGAAGAAGGAACTCCTACTCGTAGTGCCCACGAGGATGGGCCCGTTGGAGACGTTGGCCACCCTGACCTCGATCGCCTCGACGCCCAGCATTCGCCTTTGCTCACCACCCACGAGCTTGGCGGAGAGAGCCAGCCCCTCGTTCGGCGGCCCCATGGCAGAGGCGTCCGTAACCGTCTCCGGTTCTGGCGGCTGAGCAAGCGCCGGCGTACTGGGCGACATCGACGCTCCCAGCAGGGCCAGAGCCAAGCACAGGAATGACACAGAGCGTGCGTACCAGCGCGGACAACTCATCGGCGCTCCTTCCTTTCTCACGGGGTCTCCGGTTGCCACATGGCCGGGCTACCGACAAACGTCTGGCTCCATTCCGGGTAGTCGGTGGTGGCCGCCGGTGTTGTGCACCCGAGCGCGCCACTGTTGAGCGTCCAGTTGCCGCCAACGAGGGAAGCACTGGCGTCTCCGAACCACGTTCCAGCCATGAGAGGCACCCAGCGCCCGTGCGAGGGGCACACGGTCGCCGGGGGGTGGACTGGAGGCCCCACCAGCGAAGGCGGGACCCTCTTGCGTAGGGGCGGTCGCCTTGGCCACGATCCGGCAACACGACCTACTCCGGACTCGGCTGCCTGGTCAGATGCGGGCTGAACCATTCGCGGTTGAGGTCGGCACGCATGTACGGAAAGCGGGAATACCCCGGGTAGGTCTTGATGAAGACCAGCAAGAGCTGCCCGGGGTCCAGCCACCATTCCAGCGTATCAAGCCATGTGCGCTTGGCCATAGCTTCCTCGAAGTCGGACCATTCGGTGTTCTGCCGGCCATGGAAGCGGCCAGGTTGGCCCTCCTCCGTCGTCAGCTCTATGCGGCGTCCTTCAGTGAAGAGCGACCCGGCCAGTTGAGACACAAAGTCCCCCGCTGCTTGTGGAGAGCCGAATGTCGCGTCGCCGGTGTCGACCGCAACCACGAAGAAGAAGAAGGTCTGCACCAATCGGGTGGGCCGTCCTTGGTGCAGGCTCACAACGGAGATCGCGTCACACATCTTGTCGTCGCCGACGTGAATGAGCCGCGCCGCGTCCCGCGGCGGCCTCGCGTCCGGCTGGATCGTGCCATCCACCCAACCATTGAAGACGCTCACGAAGCTGTGGGGGAACCCATCAGGGAGGGGACCGTACTCGTAGTGTGCGAGTTCTGCCGCGAATCTGTGGTACTCCTCACCACGCAGTGCGGGCCCGTCGCAGAGGCCGGCGGTCACGACGAGAGAGGCCAAGACAATTCCTAAGAGCCTCGCAGTCTCCATTGAGATCACCTCGGAAGCAAGAGAACGCCGCGTGTATGTTACCATACTGCTTCAGGGTACGGTCCCGGATCTTTGCAGGGCGCCGCAAAGTTTGGACCAGTCCAGTAGATCCAAGCAGTACGCCAGACAACGGCGTTCATTACGTCTCCGATTGAGCTATAGGCCCCAGCGCCTGGGGCGTAGTAGCGCGTGCCCTGGTCGTGGGTGTACCGGAAACACCCTTCGTGGAAGTTCGGCAAGTGCAGAGGAGATGCGTCCTCATATATGAGCCACTCACGGGCCCCATCAACGTCCGAGGGGTGGCAGATTTCGTCGTGAGTGGTTTCCTCCGGAGGTGGGTGCCCGGAAACATCGAGCCGGCGCCGGCGATTGAGGGAGTGCGTGTCGCCCTCGAAACATTGTCGATCCGTGTCGGGATAGCCCCATCGCACCTCGAGGTCACCCGGGAGACCAAGCATCTGGGATGCGGCCTCACAGAACCGAGCTATGTCGTGGCACTCTCCCGTCGTCTCTCCGGAGAACAGGAACCAGATCTGGGGGAGTTGAGGCGACCCCGGTGCGAACCTTTGGTCTGCTTGTGTGAAGATGCTGTCAACACAGCCGTAGGGATCCGTGAGGAGAGCGCAGGTACTGGTAACCCAGTGGACGCGGTTGCGGTTCGGCTTCCGAGCCTCAGTTCCATCGCCAGTGGGCTGCCCGTAGGTCACAAAGATATCATGCTCCCCGCTCGACCCAATCTGCACCTCCCCCAGCCCGTCGACTGCCAGCACCCAGGGGATGCTCATCTGCAGTCGGTGTATTCTGGACTGGAGTGGCTCCGCGGCCATTGTCTGCACTGTCTGCGGCTGGCCCGTCGAGACCTCCTCCCCCTGGCCTGAGAGATGCGTCGAAAACTGCAGCCCAGCATGCGACGCAGTGCCGTCGAGTGTGAAAGCAATGCCTGGTGGCGACACTGTAAGTGTAACATCAGCTGCGAGATTGGTGCCCATCGTCTGGCTGATTGGGTTGTTCCTTTCTCCGGAGACCCAGTCAGGCTTTGGGAAGACCTGTCCGCCACCGGTGTAGAAGTTCCCGTCCGTCATGACATGGTGGTCACTGGTGAACGAGACACTCATCAGGTCAGCCTGGATCGCGCTGAAGCGGACTTCCGCTGAGTAGTGCTGCGTCCCTTCGTCGGTTGTCTCCGCCACCCAGACGATGGCCGCCGCATCGTGACAGGGCACGGCGAAGGTGTGCGGCCCCTGTATGGTGACAGGAGGGTCGCCCTCCTGTCGCTCCCCAACCCCGTACGACCATCCCTCCACGTACTGGATGTCCCCGAACCACCACATCCATTCGTAATGGTGATCGCCGAAGTTGCTGAGCACAGCGCGGAATGTTGCCTGCTCGCCGACCTTGAACATGGAGTTGTTGGCCGGCAACTCGATGGTGATCGTCACAGCAACGGCACGACCCGCAAGCGACACCGCCAGCGCGGACACAAGAACAGCGACCGTGAACACGAACCGCTTGTGCATCATCTCATTCCCTCCCAGGGCAGCTTGAGTCCGGCATCCAGGAATCCACGAGCGTTCTTGGCGAACCACAAGTCAGGGAAGTGCTCGATGACATACTCGAACCACTTCCGTGCATGCACCTTGTCGCCCCTCAACATCATGTCTACAGCGACGTTGTACGCGCCATTTGCTTTCGTGAATCTGGCGGTCGTCTCGGATGCCAGCATACCTTCGAGTTCGGCCTCGGCCTCGTCGTAGTAGCCGGCTCGCCCCAGAGCCGAGAGGAGTCTACAGCGCACCCAGTCGTCTCCCCAGGGACCGGCCCCCCCAGGCGCGACCAGAGCCCCTCGGAGGGCTCTCACGCAGGCTTCGTCGTCATCGCAACAGACGCTGTAATCGTACAGATCGCTGCCGCCCATATTCTCGATGCCGATGGCCTCAAAGAAACGCTTCGGGATGGTCCGGCCTCCCAACCTTAGATACTTGCGGGCCATGGGCAGGATGTCGGAGCTCGCTTGCATGAGGTCGCGCCCCTGGAACGCGACCTCGATGTACGCATCCGCCAAGCCGCGTGCGTACGGTTCGGATGCAGGTCGGTCCATCGGGCTGGTCGGCGTGTGCCGACTCTCGGTCACGTAGTACGGGTAGTTGGCGTGCATACGTGCCAGACATCGATCCAGGAACCCGAGGCACTCCTTGCCCGATATGCTGGTCCCGTTGGCGGCACGCTGCGCCCAGAGTGTGTAACGCACCGCGCCTGCTCGGTACCCCGTCTTGAGCTGCGCGTCAGCTGTGCGGCTCCAGAAGTCGATGCTCGCCTCCGGTCCGATGCGGTCAAGGACCATGCCATAGATGCGCTCCAGCGCATCCAGCGTACAGAGGCGGCCAGCGCCGAATGCCGTGAGCAGGTTAGCGACGCGGTGGCAGCGCTGAACCCTGTCGCGGTCGCTCCCCAGCAGAAGACGGATCGCCTGCCGGCGTTCGACAGCGTCGATAGGCGATTCGGCGCGATCTGGTTCAGCACCGTCGTGGTCCTGCAGTATCTCGCCCAGAGGGCCGAAGGTATCCGATGAGATCCGGGCGTCCACTTCCGCGTCAATCCTGTCAAGGAAGATCCCCTGCAGCAGCGTGTTCATGCTCAGGTTGCGGAAGACCCTGAAGGTGATAGTCTGGGGGCCTTGGATGGCGAAGTGGTGGTAGACGCCCTGCTCGAAGTCGCGGACCGGGCAGGCGGCAAGCACATGCCTGTCTGCGTTGAGCAGGTAGATCGTGTACTCGCGATTCGGCTCGTAGTAGTTGAAGTCGTTGACGAGGTAGAGACTGAGACGATGGAGCCCCTCCGGAATGGGGAAGTCCACCATCAGATCAGGCCCTGTGCCGACCTCCTGCTTCTCCCCTCCATCATCCCAGTTGCACGCCGTCGCGTGAGCTCGTGGCGGGTCGATCATGACACTGGGGTGCTCCGTCACCGGATCGTAGTTCCACCACCAGTTGTGCTTGCTTTTGTCAGCGGTGTAGACCCGGTACCTGACGGGCGCCGCGAGGCCGCCCATGAGATCGCCCGGCGCCATGCGGCCGCAGAGCAAGAAGGTCTCTTCTCCGTAGCTGTCCCACTGTCCCTGGGTCTGTCGATCTTCGCCCCAGTAGACCGCTCCCACGCCAATGCTTGGCTTGTAGTCCGCCGCTAGATTGCTGACCCGGTGTGCCCAGAATCGCGCCTTGGCCCGGAACTGTGGGACAGAGGCGAAGGCCTCAAGGTGGGCATACGCTGACACTGCTTCATCCCACTTCCCCTGGAACTCGAGGCACTCGCCGCGGCGTAGCCAGGCCACATCCGAGTAGACGACGGATGGCCCCTGAGTGGCCGCCACAAATGCTTCGTACGCATCTTCGTAGATGCCCTGTGCGGACAGGACGCAGCCAAGCTGGAAGTCTCGCCACTGCTTCACCGCGTCCACGCTGATCGTGTCCGCTTCGGGGAGTGCGTCCTCGGCCTCGATGA
>JAGPGE010000419.1 GCA_018056145.1 Armatimonadota bacterium | reverse complement strand
GGGTCGCGGCCGCCCGGCAGACTTGTTGGAGCGAGCTTGCTCGCGACGCCGTCTGCTTTGCCCGACCAGCGCATCAACAATGGTCGCGGGCGAGCCCGCTCCAACAATCGAACTGAAGGTTTGCGAGCGGCGCGAGCAATGCTTTGAGAAGCAGTGGCGCCCACTCATCCATCAAGGAGACGCAGGCACATGGAACAGGGCAACATTGGTCAGCTGCTCATCCCGCTGGCATTCATGGTCGCCATGCTGGTGATTTTCTGGATTATCGTGGTCCGCCCGACCCAGGGCCGCCAGAGGAAGCACCAGGAGCTTGTGCAGGGCATCATGCCCGGCGACAGCATCATCACCGTGGGCGGGATTTTCGGTAAGGTCGTGTCGGTGAGGGACAAGACCATCGACATTGAGGTCGCGAAGGACACGGTGCTCACCCTCGACCGCCGCGCGATCCGCCGGCTCCAAAGCCAGGAGGACTTCTGACGTGGAGACAGCGGTTATCTGGGCATCTCTGGGAGTCGCTCTGCTGGCACTGATCTGCTCCGTGTGGTGCGTGGTTCAGGTCCGCAGGGCCAACCGCCGGCTGAACGAACTCACGCCGGATGTGCGCGGTCTCGCCCAGCGGGTCAAGGACGCCGGGGCCGAGGAGACTCTGGCCGCGATTTTCGCGCAAATCGAGGGGATGACCCGGCGCTTCGAGGAGGTCAAGGTGGAGGTCAAGGACCTCAACCGTGTGGTTTCTCGTTCACTGCGCCGCGTGGGTCTTGTGCGTTACGACGCCTCCGATGACATCCGCGGGAAGCTGAGCTTCGCGCTTTGCATGCTGGACAACCGCGACAACGGAGTGCTGCTCACCTCCGTCTACAACCTGGAGATGTGCCGGGTGTTCGTGCGCGGGATACTCAACGGCAAGACTCAGCACGACCTCATGCCCGAGGAGGCCGAGGCGCTCCAGCAGGCCCTCAATGAGCGGTGATGCCGCCACATTCCCCGAGGACTCATGACCGACCACCTGCGGCCATTTCATTCCGCGATCGACCTGCTCATCGACCACCTCAGCGTCGAGCGTGGACTCGCGGACAAGACCATTGAGGCCTATTCTCGGGACCTCGAGGCCTGGGCGCATTTCCTCTTCGGGCGGGGCCGGGAGCACTTCGGGGAAGCGACCCGAGACGACGTGAGTGACTACCTGTCGATCCTCTCCCGGGAGCGCCGCCTCGCGCGGACCACAGTGGCGCGGAACCTGTCAAGCATCCGCCGCCTGCACCGGTTCATGGTGCGCGAGAAGATGACCGATGCCGACCCCACCAGCAATGTGGAAGGTCCGCGGCCTGCCCACCCCCTGCCGAAAGTGCTCACCGTGGACCAGTGCCTGGCGCTCTTGGAGGCCCCTGACCGCACCACTCCCGCGGGTCTGCGCGACGCCGCGATGTTCGCCTTCCTGTATGCCACGGGCCTGCGGGTGTCGGAACTGGTGTCGCTGAAGATGCACCAGATCGACTTCCAGCGGCGGTCGGTGCGGGTACGCGGCAAGGGGAACAAGGACCGGGTGGTGCCCATCGCGGGCAGGGCAATGGAGCTGCTGAACCTGTATGTCGAGCAGGCGCGGGGGCAACTGGTCACGGACCCGGCGGAGGACGGGGTGTTTCTTAGCGCCCTGGGCCGCACCATGACCCGAATGCGTTTCCACCAGATCCTCAAGAGCTACCTACCCGGCATCGGCCTGCCCCGCGAGACATCCGCGCATACGCTGCGCCACTCTTTCGCCACCCACATGCTCGAAGGCGGCGCGGACCTGCGGGTCATCCAGGAACTGCTGGGCCACGCCAGCCTGTCCACCACCGAAATCTACACCCACGTATCCGTGGAGCATCTGCGCGAGGTGTACGAATCCCGGCACCCGCGCGCCCGCAGAAGCCGGGCGAATGAAAGCGATGGGGATGAGCAGTGACGACGACGAAAAGCACCATTCTGGTGATGCTCGGCGCGCTGTGGGCGACCGTGGCGTGTGCCCAGCCTTACGCCCTCATCCGCCTGGACGTACCGGAGGGGATGGTGATCCCGCCGGCAGTTGACGTGAACCTGTCGGAGCTCGCCTCGGTTCTCGGCGTGCCTCCCCCAGAGCGGTGGGAGCCTGTATGCGCGCTAGAATCGGGAGACGGGCATCTGACCGCACTCCTGACTCAGTTCGACCCTGGCCCGGATTTCGACGCCGCCACCCATGCGGCGGGAACGGTCTCCATGGTCCTACCTGCGGGCGCTCACGGGAGCCTCACGGTGCGTCTGTACCCTGGTGAGGCGCCGGAGGGCCTGATCCCAGCCGCAATTCCGGAGCAGACGGCGGTGAACGTCGCTCGGGATGGGGAACGGGTGATCGTGACCGGTGGCGAGTACCGAGTGACACATGACCCGGCGGAGAACGCAGGTCTGCCCGCGAGCATTGAGTTCCTGGCGACGGGCAAAGTCTTCTCGGATTTCGCCTGGAACGACCGGGTGTATGAGAAGAGCCTGGGCGGGTTCAACCTGTCGAAGACGACGGAACCGAAGGTGGAAGTGGTTGCCGCGGGGCCGATCCGCGCCCTGGTCCGGCTGTATCTCGCGTACACCAACACTGGCGGCGGCACTCCGGATTCACAGCCCGCCGCAGTCTATGAGTTCTCGTACTACCGCGGCCTGCCGCTGGTGAAGATCACCGCGAACTGCAGGCAGGAGCAGCCCTTCGACTGGCCCGAACACCACTTCGTGGAGATCAACTTCCCCGGAGAAGACTTCACCCACCTTGCCACCTCGCAGGCCGCCGACCCGAAGGCGCTGACCGCCGAGAAGACCAGCACCCGCGGGACATGGGCCGCGCTGATGGATGGCGACAACACGCTGGGTCTCGTGGCGGATGGAACGGTCATCTACGACGGTCGCGGCGGATACGGAACCTATATCCACGGCCCCTGGGTGGGCTGGAGCGGGACGGAACGGGACTTCGCCGGCGCATTGTTCATATCCGGCAGCGAGGGGTCGCTGGACCGCCTGAAGGCTCTCGCGCCGAAGGTCGGCCTGAAGGCGACGGCCACCGTGACCTGCCCGCGGTTCTTGGCTGACCTCGAGGCCTTGCGGGAACGTGCCCGGGAACTGGACGATGCGGAGGACACTGGCCGCTGGCTCTGGGCACTGGCGCTTGTGGAAAGAGCCGGACACGCCGAGGGTCGCCTGGCATTGGCGGCACAGGCGCTGGGCAGTCTGCGCGAGGCTTTCGGCCAGGAGAGCGCGCGGCCACTCGACCTCGTGGCGCCCTGTTTCACGGGCAGACTGACTGCCGTGGATAACGGGCAGATCGGGCTGGGCCTCATGCAGCCTTCGGGCTCCTTCGTGCGCCTGTTCAGCCTGTTCGATTTCGCTTCGGAACGGGAATACCTGGCCGGGGGGGACGCCGGGAATCTGTTCCGCCTGAACTTCACGTCCGCCGACGGCAAGGCCTTCGCGGTGGGTGGCGCGGATGGTTGGGGATCGGTGGAGATTTCGGTCGCCGGGTCGGGCACCCCCAAGGCGAAGACGGACATCACGCTCAAGGACCCGCTGGGGCGGGAGATCACCGGGCTCACCGCGACGGTGCACGCTTGGCTGGAAGGACGCCGGGCGGAGCTCAACCTCGAGGTTGACAACGCGTCCGAGGACTGCAGCCTGCGCCTGGCCGAGTTCCCGGTGGTGCGCCTGGCGCCACTCAATCCAGGCGAGGACGCGGCATTCGTGCCCAAGGGTTCGGGGGTGCTGTACAAGGACCCACTGCGGGCCAAGAGCCGGTTCCAGGGCAGCTACCCCAGCGGCTGGTGTTCCATGCAGTTCGGGGGGTACTACGACAGCAAGGGCGGCGTGTACTTCGCGGCCCACGATCCGGTGGCCAACTACAAGGACATCCGGGTCACCGGCGAGGCCGACGCACTGGCCTGCTCCTTGGCCTGGCACGCGCCGAGCATGGGCAGTCCGGGCAATGACTTCCGGCAAGCGCCGTGCGTCCTGCAGCCCTTCGAGGGCGACTGGTTCGACGCCGCGCAGATCTACAAGGCCTGGGCTCGGGACCATGCCGGCTGGTGGCCGCGAGACGATGAATCCCGGCCGGACACGCCCCAGTGGATGAAAGAGATTGCCATCTGGTCGCTCATGAGCGGCGGCCCGAAGAACGTGGTGGAGCCCTGCATCAGGTTCCAGGAGTACATGGGCGTGCCCACGGCATTGCACTGGTACAGCTGGCACCAGATCCCCTTCGACGACAACTACCCTCACTACTTCCCGGCGAAGGACGGCTTCGCGGAGGGTGTGAAGGCCCTGCAGGATGCGGGCGTCCGGGTGATGCCGTACATCAACGGGCGGCTCTGGGACTCGGACACGGAGGACTTCGAGACCGTCGCCCTGCCCCATGCTACGAAGACCGAGAAAGGCGACCCGTACCTGGAGGAATACGGTTCCAAGCAGAAGCTGGCGGCGATGTGCCCCACGACTTCGCTTTGGCAGTCCAAGGTGCGGGAGATCGTCCTGCGCCTGGTGGGACCGGAGTACAACGTGGATGGAGTGTATATTGACCAGATCGGCGCAGCCGCGCCGCGCTTGTGTTTCGACGCGACCCATGCACACCCCGCCGGTGGCGGTCACTGGTGGTGCACGGGCGGCTACTGGCCGATGCTGACGGCCATCCAGGAGAGCCTGCCTGAGGGGAAGATGATCACCACCGAGTGCAACGCCGACGCCTACTGCCGCTGGATGGACGGGTATCTGAGCTGGCATTTCCAGGAACAGGGGCAGATACCGCTGTTCGCGGCAGTTTACGGCGGCAGGGTGCAGATCTTCTCGCGGGCTTACAAGGGCTCGGACAAGTTGGCGTACCGCATGAAGACCGCGCAGGCGCTGGTGTTCGGCGAGCAGCTGGGGTGGATCAACACCGGCTGGATACTCAATAACCCCGATGTGGAGGGCCCGTTCTTCCGCAGACTCGCGCGCTTGCGATATGCACTGCTGCCCTACCTGTCCTGGGGCGAAATGGCCCGCCCGCCGGTGGTGGAAGGCAACATACCCGACGTCACCGCCGACTGGGCGTGGCATGACTACTGGCCCGTGACCGACTCCGCATTGCAGCGCGGGGCGTGGAAGGCTGAAGACGGTCGCCTAGCGCTGATCTTCGTGAACTCCACCGATCAGCCGGTGAAGGGCACGCTGAAGTTCGACGGCGAGACGTATGGGTTCGACGCGGGTGCTTATCTGTCCTGGACCCCGCGGGATGAGGATGGCGCGAAGGAGAGCTTCACGAAGCCCTGCGCCTTCGACATGCCGCTTGAGGTGGAGCCGTACGGGGCGGTCGCCTTCGAGATCAAGGCGCTGTAGCAGGGCGTCTTGAGCGGTGGCACTCGCTCCCGCCGCCTGGCATCGCCGCCGCCGAGACCCTCGAAAGCCCTCCCGGTGGGCAAAGGGCGCGGTCTCACGACAGACTTGTTGGAGCGGGCTTGCCCGCGACCGTCGTTGACGATGACCGGCAAGGCGAAAGGCGTCGCGGGCAAGCCCGCTCCAACAATCGCGATGGACGTGTGCGCGAGACCGTTACGGCCGCGCCGAAAGCAGTGGGACATGGCGGCCGAATGATCGATCCGCCGAACGAGCGCGCCCCGCGAAGTCTCCGTGGAGCTCTCGCGGGGCGCGTGTCGGGCAGTCCGTTCCGAAGTCTTACCGGGTCCA
>JAGPGE010000418.1 GCA_018056145.1 Armatimonadota bacterium | reverse complement strand
GGTCACGTTGCATACCGGCAAGCCCAGGTTGGGCTGGCCACGCAGTGCCACCAGCGTTGTGAGCCGTGGAGCGATGACCTGCGCCTGCGCCATGTCCTCGCCGGGCAGGGCGATGGTGCTGAGGACCCCTGTCTCCCGGTCGAGGTACCATTCGCCCGGTTGATCCAGGAACTCCGGGGAGTTCTCGGCGAAGTACCGCTGCTTCGGTCCCCAACTCTCGAAATGCCAGGCGGCCGGGCCGGTGAAAGTGACCTCGGATCTCTCCGCGTCGATGCTCTTGATGAAGAGCCGGGAGACATCCCAGGAGTGGAAGACCACGACGTTCACGTCCTCCAGGCCGTCCCAGGGCTCGATATCACCTGGAGCGAAGCGGAACGCGGTGTTCGACGGCGTGCTTGCCCCTGGTGGCAGGACGGTCCCGGCGGTGTAGAAGTAGCCTTCGTTCGGGGTGCGGGCCCGGGTGCGGCGCTTGCCGTCGACGAAGAGCTGCTTCGGATACCAGCGACTTTCTGCAACGCCGGGGACCTGCGCCTGCCACACGCCGCCTTCGCCCTGCTGCCAGCCGGTGATCTGCGTGCCGCCGCTGAGCACCGGTCTTTCGCCCGGATAGGCGGCGTAGGTGATGGGAGCCTCCTCGGAACCCGAATCCAGCGGCGTGAGCACGAAGGGCTCGGACAGCTCGTACCGGCCGCCCCGGATGAGTACGCTGACCGGTTCGTTCCTCGCCGGCATGGCGCGCAGGCGATCGCGGGCTTCGAATATGGTGGCCAGCGGGCCGTCGGTGCCCGCCTCATTGGGCGCGGGCATGCTGCCGGACCAGCCATCGTTCCCGTTCGGGGCAACGTAGAGCTTGACGGGCTGGGCGAGGGCGGCTGTCGCGGCAATCAGAGCGCAGAGGGCAAAGGCGAGTCTCATACTCAGCACCTCACTTCGGTTCAGGTCTGTCATGGCTCCTGTTCGCGCGAAACGGCGCGGTATCCTGCGGGTCTTTCGCGACTGGAGGTCGCGGGCGGGGGAGAGAGGAACGCCAAAGCAACAATGAACCAGGGAGTTCACCATGTTCGAGCCTGTCGCTCTTGATGTCCGCAGACGCCCGTCACTGGTGTCGGGGCTGGAGATCACCGACTTCGCGTCCCCTGACACGGAACTCATTTGCCCCTACTTCCACCAGCGCTTCTTCGCCGCCGACAGCCGCAGTTTCATCTGTCAGGGCACCTTCGATGGCGCCCACGAAGCCGTCCTGGTGCGCATGGAGGAGGCGAAGGCGTGGCGTCTCACCGACGGCGGAGCCAATGTGCATACCGCGGACCTCGCACCCGATTCCCGGACGCTGTACTTCACCCGCGATCAGGCCCTCTGGTCGGTGGATGTGGAGACCGGGGCCGAAGCGCGGCTGCGGGACTTGCCTGCCGAAGATGGGTACACCTGCCTGCGCTGCGTCCACCGCAATGCTGACGGGAGTCTGATCGCGGCGGCCGCAAACCGTGAGCATGCCAGCGGGGTCAGGGAAGGCCGGGTCTGGGCGATTCCCATCGCCGGCGGCCCGGCGCGGGCGATCGTGGACAGGCCCTTCCAGATCGGCCACGTGCAGTTCTCCACCAACGACCCGGGACTGGTCATGTACTGCCACGAGACCGGCGGACCGTCGCCCCAGCGGATTTGGCTGGCCCGGGTGGACGGCAAACATTCGGGCGCGCTCTTCGATGATCCCGGCCACCCGTGGGTAACCCATGAGACCTTCACTCGCAACGGCGAGTGGGTGGTGTTCGTGCGGCACCCGGACGGCATGGGGATGATCCGGCCGGACAACACGGACTACCGCGCTCTGGATGCTCCGCGGGCCTGGCACCCGGGACCGACGTCGGATGCGAGCGCGATCATCCACGACACCCATACAGGCGAGATCCGCCTGCTGCTTCCCAACGAGGACATGCGACTTGTGAAGCTCAGCGAATCCGAACTCGTGCCCGGCGGCCCCCACCCGCACCCGTGTTTCGCGCCCGACGACCGGACGGCGATCTGGACTTCCAGTGGTAGTGGGAAGGCCTGCGCATCCGTCATCGACGTGTCTGGCGTGATTTGAGCGGGGCCGCGGGGGCAGGATGGGGTAATTCGCTGGAGAATAGGATAGAGTCGGCTCCGTACAACTCGCAGACCGGGGTATGAAGAGGATGATCGAGCAGATCGGTCTCGAGCCCGAACAGGTGCTTGGCGTCGTGAGCACCATCGTCCTGTGCCTGCTCATCGGGTGGGAACGTGAGGAGAATCGAGCCGCCGACAAGGTCTACATCATCGGCGGGGTGCGCACATTCCCGATCATCGGGCTCATCGGCTACGGGATCAGCCTTGTGTCGGAGGGGAGCCCGATCGGGCCCGCGGTGGGTCTCGCCGCGGTGTCCGCGTTCCTTGTGGCCTCATATCTGCACAAACTGCGCAACGCCGACCACGGCGGCACCAGCGAGCTTGCCGCGCTCCTTGTCTATGTCGTCGGGACGCTTGTGGGCGCCGGGCTGATCTGGGTCGCGGCGTCACTGACCGTGGCAACCGTGCTCCTGCTTCACGCCAAGGCGCCGCTTGAGAGCTTCGCGACACGTCTTCCCCGGCGCGAGATCGCTACCCTGGTCCAGTTCCTCCTTCTTGCCGTGGTGATCCTGCCGGCGCTGCCCAACGAGGAATACACCCGGTTCGACCTTAACCCGTTCACCACCTGGCTTGTTGTGGTGGCCGTGAGCGGGGTCTCTTATGTGAGTTACGTCATCCAGCGCCTGGTGCGCGGGCGCAGGAGTGAACTGCTTTCCGCGGTGCTGGGCGGCACATACTCCAGTACCGCCACCACCGTGGTCCTCGCGAAGCGCTCCCACACCAGCGATGACACCCGGCTGTACGTGGGAGCCATCACCCTCGCGAGTTCAGTCATGTACCTGCGGGTGGCGATCCTCCTCGCCCTGTTCAACGCACAGCTCGCGTGGGGTCTGTCGGTGAGGCTGGCGGTTCTTGCGCTCATCGGCAGCGCAGTCGGGTACGGTCTCGCCGTGTATCGCAGGGAGACCCCCGCTCAACCGGCGGAAGCGGCGGAAGAGCCCGTGCGCAATCCGCTGGAGATCTGGGCGGCGCTCACCTTCGCGGTGTTGTTCACTTTGGTGACCGTGGCCACGCGCCTGGTCACTGATAACGGCGGCAGAGCGGGCCTGTATGTGCTGGCGCTGATCACCGGCGTGACAGACGTGGACGCCATGGTCCTGAGCCTAACCCAGACCGCAGGCAGCGCCGGTGGGCCCGCGGTCCACGCGGCGTTGGTGGCGATCCTTCTCGCCATGGCCGGGAACAACGTGTCCAAGGGTGTGTACGCGCTGATGTTCGGGCGGCGGAAGGTTGGTCTCGGCGCGCTGGCGGCGTTGGTGAGCATGGCCGCACTCAGCTTCCTCGCTCTGATCGGCACGATCTGACGCCCGCCCACGGACCCCGGTCCGGGTGGGCATCCGCAACAAGGAGATACTCGCATGAGGTTCGCGCTGCTCGCCATGACTGGGATACTCGCCGCGTCGCCTGCCATCCAGGCGGACGTGGCACTGCAGGGCTTCGAGGACATCACCCAGTGGGCCGGCAACCGCGACGGCGGCAATGCGCCCGAGATCAGCCCGGATACCGGCTATATGCACGAGGGCCAGGGAATGCGCATCAAGTACACCGATGCGCCGCCGCACTGGGGCAATCTCACGGGCCCTTGCACCATCCCCCCTGAAGCCCGGGCGTTGCGCTTCTGGGTCTACAAACACTCGTGCGAACCCGCCGCGGTCATGCACATCTGGCTGTTCGAGCCTGACGGTGACGCCTGGCTGCAGAAAGTCTTTCCGGGAGGCAAGGACCTGGTGGAGCTTCCCGAAGGCTGGCATCTCGCGCGGGTGCCCGTGGCGGGCTTCCGGTTCGATCCCCGCGGAAGCCGGAACCGGGAGATGCTAAGCGTCAACCGGATGCTGATCGGGTGCAATTACGGTGATCTGGAGGTAACCGTGGACAGCATGATCTGGGAGACCGGGCCGGGCGGCGAACCGCTACCACTGCCGCGAACGCAGGACCTGTCGATCAATGCGGGCGAAGCGGGGAATGTGGGCATCCTGGATATGGGGGGCGCATTGCCCGGCGGGTTCGAGCCGGCGCACCGCCCGAATGAGCTTGCCGCCGCGTTGACCAACTTGGGCTTCGGAGCAACGGTCCTTAGGGCCGGAGACCTCGCCGACCCGGAGACCCTCACGCTCGACAACTTCGACGCGGTAGTGCTGCCCTGCGGCCCGTACTTCCCCGCCGAAGCCGCGGACGCGTTCGTGGCCTACCTGCGGGCAGGGGGCAGTTTCCTGTCAACCGACGGCTATGCGCTGGACGAGTTGCTCTTCCTGACCGAACGAGGCTGGGCCGCGGTGGGCGCGGAAGTGACCGCGGCTGAGATGGACAACACCGCAGACAAACCCGCCCTGCGCCGGCTGAACACTCGCGTGGGCAGGCCGGGCGATGCCATGAGCCTCGAGCCCGAACAGATCGGGGTCTTCGACCCCCAGTTCCCCCTGCAGCATGCCGATCAGTTCCGGGCAACGGGCTGCTATGCGCAGTTGGGGGCCGTGCCCGTCTACCAATTCTCGGAGCCGGTGGAGGGCTTTTCAGCCTCCGGGCTGACGGGTGTGAACAGCCCCGTGTTCCCGGAAGTCTACCGGCGCTGGATCCCGGTGCTGGAGGCGGTGGAAAGCGAGTCGGGCGTGGTGCGGGGCACGGCGCTGTCCATCATGCACAACTTCTCGGGGCACTACAGGGGTTCAAGCTGGGCCTTTAGCGGGATCACGTCCGGGCAGGACATCTTCCTGGGCGATGCCAATCGCCGTAGTCTGCTCGGGCGCGTGATGCGGGACATCACCGAGAAGGTGTACGTGCAGGCGCTCGTGTCGGATCTTGCGTGCTATGAACCCGGCGAGACCGCCAAACTCACGGCCACCGTCGTGAACTTCGGCAAGCGCGCTGCGATCCGTAAGCTGGCTGTTGAAGTGGGTGACGACTCGGTACTTGACAGGGATCTGTCGATCGAGCCCGGCGCAAGCGTTACCGTGGAAGTTAGCGTTCCGGTGGATGACCTGGGCGGGCTGGACCTGGTGCCCTGCGCCGCCGTGCTGTCCGAGGGCGAGCGTATTGCCGACCGGTTCGACACCGCCTTCTGCGTCCGGAATGAAGCGGTCCTGGCGAGCGGGCCGAAGGTGGCCTGGGAAGGGAACTACCTCACGGTGGACGGCCGGGCCAACTTCCTCGTGGGCACCAACCAGACGGGCATGATGTACTTCTCGGCCAACGAGACCCCGGCCATTTGGGACCGGGATTTCCGCTCCATGGCCGAGCAGGACTTCCACATTATGCGCATCCTGCACTTCTCGCCATACTCGAAGGGCGGCTACGAAGGCAGGCCCACCAACAACCCCCTGGACCTGGCTGAACGACCGTTACGGCTTGTGCGGCAGATGGATGCCATCGTGCAGCTTGCCCAGAAGCACCGGGTCGCCATATTCCTGGCGCTGCACGACTGGATGGGCGTTACCCTCACCGACCAGGAATTGGCCTCCCAGCGCGATTGGAACCGCTTCTGGACCGAGCGCTACAAGAGCGTGCCGGGGATCTTCTACGACGTGCAGAATGAGCCGTCGGTGGACGTGCCCGACCGCCCGGATGTGGTGGCTCTGTGGAATGCTTTCCTGCAGGAG
>JAGPGE010000417.1 GCA_018056145.1 Armatimonadota bacterium | reverse complement strand
CGCGGCAGGCAAACCACTGGTCGCCCGGTCCATTGTCCTGGTAGCCGTAGGCCACCACGGAGTGCCCTTTTCCGTTGTCGAGGCTCAGGTTCAAGATCATCGGCCTGCCTGCATCAATCTCACGCATGAGCAGGTTGAAGCCGAAAGTGCTTAGTGCATCCTGGGCGCCCATGGTGTTCTGATTGTAGACCAGGTGATGGTTCGAAAAGAACGTGTAGGACTCATCAATCGACGTCACCGGATCGTCCCAGTATGCGTAGCGCCTCATACCGGCGAAAATATCCTGCGAGAATGATCCGCCTGCCGAGTCGGTGCCCATGAAGTCTGCGATACAGTTCAGGGGATGGGATGTGCCGGTGATGAACTCCTGACTGGCGACCATTCGTTTGGTGCCGGTACTGCCGTCATCATTGCCCCACCATGTCGAAGCATCGCCGTCGAAGAGGTTGCCGTAACCTGGCTTGGAGTCCCAGTAACCAAAGAGCATCCCTCCGGCGGTCGGCGAGCAGCCATGGAACCACTGGTACTCAGGCACACCCATCAGCGTGATCGTTGATGAATGCCCCCACGCAGGCAGCAGGAGAAGCAGCAAACAGAGGGAGCGGCTACTCATCCGTCAACATCTCGCCGGAGCGCCAATGTTGAGGCCCATGGCAGCCATTTCGCTTCACAGCCTATCCACTCCTTCACCTCCGACGATAGCTGCTAAGCGCCGAAGAGCGCTGCTCCGTGTGAGAGCAGCGCACTCGTGGATCAGGTCTGAAGAGCCTTTTGCCTCATCTCCGCCCCCGGAAGCTCAGGACTTCTGGCGTCGCCGCCGCATTAAGACGCCGGTGGGAACTGCTCCCAGGATCATCAGCAGACCGGGCGACAGTTCGGGCGTGGTCTCATCACTGTACCCGTTGGCGTTCGCATCGATGAAGTCATTCCCGCACCACATTGCGTAGTGCACGCTGGTCTTGCCGGATGGATCGAAAGCATCGGGAGCTTCCATGGGCATGCCGCCGGCTATAAGGTTTGCGTTGTCGGTGAGCTGCATGCTCCCGGTCCAGTACCAGTTGAAGTCCATCCGCCAGTAGGTCGCCGGCAGTTGGTCGTTGGTGGCCTCGATGTGATCGTCGGCGAAGCGCTTTTCCGATGTCCCGTGCGTCCACTTGTCGCCATCGCCGATGTTACTGCTGTTCAGGTCGGACACCTTGGCCACGGGGAACTGGCTGCCATCGGGCGGGACCCACTCCACGAAGTTCGCCGCGTTATGCACCCGGTACAATGTGGGGGTCGTCGTGATGTCGTAAGGGGTGCCTCTCCAGTCGGACACGACGTTCTCCTTCTCGCTGGAGTCAAGCACCAGTGCCCAGTCGTAGATTGGGCCGGACGTCGGGGTCTCATCGGTATCGTACAGGTCCAGAGCAAGCACCGGGTTCTGACGATACGCCCAAGTGGAGGGCGTCCCCCCCGCAGGTTGCCCGTAGTCGCGCTCATGTGCGTTGCGGCCATAGCCTGGACGCAGCGTCCCCGCTGGAGTGGGGTCCGTCCCGGTTGGGTCCTCTCCTCGCCACGACCAGTCGGGTGTCCACTCGCCCTCATCGCCAGGCCACCACGGCTCCACGCCCGGATAGCTGGTGATGATTAGCCACTCGAGAAAGGTCTCATTGTCTCGCGTGACCACGTCCACGAACAGGTGCTCGATGTCGAACCACTCACCGCCGCTTCCCGCTCCCGCAGTCGTCGTGTTGTCCTCGGACGCTTTCCACTCGACATTCGGCCTCTCCAGAGTGAAGACGTTGCCTGTCCATTTGCCCCAACTTGCGATCGGGCTGGCCTCGATACTGCCGAGCAGTAGAAACGCAACAAGGATTGAGCCCAACAAGAAACTACGCATGCAAACTGCCCCCTTGCGTGTTGTCCGTCCACGGGCATTCCAAATAGGCAGAAAAAAGCCCGTGCGGCGTGTTCCATAGCTCGTGGTGCCGCACGGGCTTCTTAGACAATAGCACATACCGCATGAGTCAAATCTCAAGTATTGCACGGATGGTCATAATGATTGCATCAAGACCGAAGATGAAGGTGGGACCCCGGTCTCGGCAGAATGCTGAGTGCGCCGGTCAATGAGGCAACAGCATACACCGGCTGATGCTCCTCGCCTGCGGACACGGCATCGAGATGGCCTGACAGGCGAAAATGCCGGTCGCCGAACTGATGTTCAACTCTGGTGTTCTGGGGCCCATCAATGCCCTATTACCGTGGAATGCTCCACGTCCATTCGACCCTCTCCGACGGGGCCTACAGTCCCTCGGACCTGCGCGAGCGGGCCCGGAACGCTGGACTGAGCTTCGTCATTCTGTGCGAGCACACCTGGCGGCTTGGCGTCAACAAGCGACTTCAGGCGCTGCGGATATGCCAAGAGCTGAGTGACGATGGTTTCCTGTGTATGCTCGGGCTTGAATGCGGCCATCAGGGACGGCATGTTCTGCTGCTGGGGCCGCCCGATCTCATCTGCCGTGTGGAGGCTCCGGAGGTCGTCCTCGAACCCGCGGCGATGCGCGCGGCAGGTGGGATGACGATCTGGGCTCATCCCGCAGCCACGGCGTACCCGAGTCTGAGGCCTGGGATCCTGGCCGACTATGACGGTTGGGAAATCTGGAATCACTACGTCGATGGGCCAGTGCCCAGTCTTCCCATTCTCGCCATGCTCAGTGCTCAGCGGGCTCGCGGACGCTCTGTGGTGGGACTTGCCTCTGCGGATTTCCACGACGAACGGAGGCACCGGATCCTACCAACGCTGGGGTTGGACGTGCCCGCTCTGGGTGCGAGGCTGGTGCTGAACCGACTGCGGGAAGGCCAATTCGACGTGCTCTCGTCGGACGGCTCGCGATTGATGAATGGGTGCGCAGAGGGGCCCTACACTCCGACGCCCGGTGCCCGCGCCTATGCCTTGTCGCGGTACGGGCTGCTTCGGCTTCGCTCCTGCGCCGTATGGCTGTGGCGCGCCCTGCGCCGTCGGGTCCATGCGCATCCCAATTGCGCGTGACGCTTGCCGGGGTGAACCGCGCGGGTCTGCTGTAACGAAGTAGTTGCGGCGTTCTGCTCGCAGGTACGCAGACGGCGTCCGTACCCGATCCCGTGCTCCAGGTAGAACTCGCGGCGATTCGCGGAATCCGTGAGCGACCTTCTCAAGGCGTTGTAGACCATCGCGGAGCTAACGAACTGGTCAGACAGATTCTCTCCGGGCCGCCAGAATCCGGCTGTTCGCCACACGCTCGTCAATAGCTTCCTTGAGCGCTCTGACGCTGAATGGCTTTTCGAGGAATCCGATTAGCGGCGACTCTGGCAGAGCACCTTGCGGCACCGCCTCGATGTCTCCGGTCAGAATGACAACCGGAATGCTCCTTAGCCTGGGGCGGGACTGCATCTCCTCGTACAGCATCCACCCAGGCCCATCAAGGAGCTTGATGTCGAGCAATACCAGGTCGGGCGGAAGCGTCTCCATGGAAGCGATACCCCCCGCACAACTCGACGCACAGTGGGTCCGGTGGCCGAGCCGGGCGAGGACATCCGTCAGCAAGGCACAGATCGTTTCATCGTCGTCGACGATCAAAATGCGGACGCACACCGCGTTACGACCTCCGTGGATGCGCACCCCCCAGTCATCCGACACGGCAAACGCCCGCACGACACACCACTCACTCGTGGTGCCGCACGGGCGCTTCCATTATTGTGCCACAAAGCGAGGCCCACATAGCTAATGTTTGGCTAAAGATTACGTCCAAAATAGCCGATGAATGCCGTTGGAGACGAGCCACACGCGACTGATGTCGCATCCAGGCGCAAGTGCCGCTGCGGAACTCCTCGGAACGGATGACTTCGCGCATCACGGGCGCTGCCTTGTGCCCCAGGCCACCAGAGTGGCCATTCCCGGCCTGAGGGATGAGACGCACAACTGCACTGGCATCAGGCCGCCGCCCTTTAGCCGGAGGAAGAACCGTTGGAAAGTCGCGGATAATGGTTGACTCGCGCGTTGAAGTCTGCTATAGTAACTTGAGCAAATACAGAGAATATGGTGGCTGAGGTTGAGCGCATCATGATATCTGCGATAGCGGCGGTTGTTGGGGTTTGGCTCCTGGGGATCGTAGCCGTGATCTGTTGCGCGGTGGGCGCGTCGGCGGAGAAGCGCCTTGACGAGGCGGAAGAACTCGTCTCGGACGAGCGTCAGATCGCCTGAATGCCGCGCGCTAAACAAGGGCAGGGAGAGGGCGAGTTGGGCGAGAGAGCTCTCTCTTCGAGTACGAATGCGCCCCGCACCATGCGGGGCGCATTCGTTGTCTTTAGGCAGAATATAGCTGTCCTTGATTGTGTTCGCGCACAGCGGTGTGCATAATAGAGTACGTCAGTCTATTCTATGGTTCACGTCGCGGGCTCCGATGGTATGCCCCGCGGAGCCGTTTCGCGAGGACCTGAGCCCGGCCAGGAGGGTGCTGCCTCGAGGCCGGGTTGGCGAAGTCCCTGGCTCAACATGATCCCCAGCATCAGGTCGGTGCCCCCAGCGTTCGGGTGACCGGCCCGCGATCCGGCGACGAGTCCAGCCCTGCCCGCTGACCATCGGGCAGGCAGCCTCATCGCCAATGCACAATCCACCTTCTCCTGCGCCTGGGGGCAGACGGGATGAAGATACTGCTCGGGCACAAGTACTTCTTCCGCGGTGGGGGGACGTCCACGTACTTGTTCGCCCTTATGGATTACCTGCGCGAACATGGGCACGAACCCATTCCCTTCAGCGTGCGCTATGCCCAGAACGAGCCGTCCGAGTACTCCGACTATTTCATGAGCGCCCCGCTTGGCCCAGAGGCGTCTCATCTGCGCAACATGAAGATGACACCCATGAACGCCCTGCGCCTGCTTGCCCGGGCCACGTATTCCCTCGAAGCCCGGCGCAAGGTGCGCGACCTGATCCGGGACACCTCCCCTGACATCGCTTACGTCCACAACCTGTACAACTACATGTCGCCCAGCATGATTGACCAGTGCAAGGAACAGGGCCTGCCGGTGGTCATGCGCGTGCCGGACTTCAACCTGGTCTGCGCCGAACTGCACTTGCTGCGCGAGGGCCGGGTCTGCCGCGAGTGCGTCGGCAAGTCGCCGTTGCACGCGCTGAAGTACGGATGCCTAAAGGGTTCCAGGGCAGCCACCGCCGCGCGCGCCGTCTCGATGTGGGTTCACAATCTGCTGGGCGTCTACAACAATGTCGATCTCTTCATCACCCCCTCCAGTTTCATGCGCGATACGCTGATCGAGGCTGGTTACCACGAGAGCCGGATCGTACACCTGCGCAGCTTCTACTCCGGCCCGGCTGTTGAGACGGCCGAAGACGAAGAACGGGACTACATTCTCTACTTCGGGCGCATCGCCATTGAGAAGGCCATTGACACGCTCCTGCGGGCCTTCGCCATCGCGAACCGCGATGTGCGGCTTGTCCTCGCGGGCTCGGATGTTGACGGAATCACCGGCGACTTGACGGCCCTCGCGGCGGAACTGGGCATTGGGGACCGGGTGGAGTTTGTGGGACACAAGGGGCGGGATGAACTGGACAGTCTCATCGCCCACTGCCTCTTCACCGTGGTTCCGTCGCGCTGGTACAACAACTGCCCGATGAGCGTGCTGGAGAGTTTCGCGTATGGAAAACCGGTGATTGGTGCAGATATCGGGGGGATCCCGGAACAGATCACGCCGGAATGCGGCATGCTCTTCGAGGC
>JAGPGE010000416.1 GCA_018056145.1 Armatimonadota bacterium | reverse complement strand
GGCATGGACGATGGCCCGCGGTCCGGAGGCGTGGGGCTGTGGGCGCGGGACGGGCAGGCGTTCTTTGGCACGGTAGAAGCGCTCCCTGTGGAACGTGAAGAGCAACTCGTGGACGATCTGACGCCGTCCTTTGCCGGGATCATCGATAGGGCGACCTGGGCCGGCAGGGCCAACTTCCTCATGGCCGATCCGGATGACCTTACGCTTGTGTGGCATACCGGCGAGTTCGTCGCAGATGTGACCGCGAAGGCGGGTGTTCTGCGGCAGCCCGATGAGCCGGTGACGGTTGCATCGCTCATCCTCGGCGACGGTGGGGATCCGGATAGCGGCTATGAGGCCCGGTTCGCCCGCACCTGGGGTGAGGAGGGCGTGGAGCTGACCCTCCTGCGCAGAGGCGAGGCGGTTGAGGTCGGTACGGCTGACATGCCCGCCGACCAGGATGCCTTTGAGATCGAGTTCGCCCGGAACAACGGCGCGCTCGTGATGCGAGTAGACGGGGAGACCGTGCTGGTCCACAATGATCGCGAACGTCTGGACGTGCGCCGCGTTGGGATGAAGCTGGTCGGATCGCTGCTTCGCCCGGATGACACGCGGATCGAGACAGCGAATGTGCGGGTCTACACCTTCGGCCAGGCGCCCACGGACTGGATCACCGAGTGCGGCACCTGGGAGGTTGCGAGCCGCTGGTCGTGCAGCCCCGGCTGGACGTGGTTCGCCGGTTGGGATTTCAAGGACGCCTGGTGCACCAACAAGGAGATCTTCCGCGGCGACCAGCGCCTGGACATGTTCGTGGGCGCGAAGATGGTGGACCTGCCCAATAACCAGAAGCAGGAAGTGCTGCGGGACATCCGTCTGGGGCTTTGCACAACGCCGGGGGATATCAACAGCGGCTACCGGTTCGTGCTGGGTGGCAAGGGGAACACGTGGACCGCCATTCTGCGGGACGGCAAGGTGCTGGCGGAGACTGCGTGGGGAATGCCCCAGGGCGGCCTGCACAATGACTGGGCCCTGGTATCCGCGGTGAAGCGGGGGAATGTGCTAACGGTGTCCTGGGAGGGCCACGAGATCCTGCGAGCCGAGGATCCTGAGCCGCTGTCACAGGGCCACGCGGCGATAGGCACCTTCGACAACGGGATCATGGTGCCGAAGATGACCATCTTCGGTCAGCTCGTGGCGAGAGAGCCGGTGGAAGCCAATTGACCTGTTGGCCTACTTCCCGTGCTTCTCGACGTAGGCTTTCGCCCAGCAGGTGCACTCGGCGACCTTAGGATCGAGTCTGAGATACTGCCGCAGGGCCGCCACCGCCTCCTGGGTCTCTCCGGTGCCCTTGGCGTACACGGTGCCCAGGTACAGCCAGGCGTCGGCGAAGTCGGGCTTGAGTTTGACCGCGGTCTTCAGGGCGCTGATTGCTCGACCGTACTGTTTCGCTTTGTAGTATGCCCGACCGAGGTTCAGGTGGGCTCCGGCGAAGTCTGGCTTGAGCTTGATGGCCTTCTGACACGCGGCGATGGCGTCTTTCGTCATGCCCAGGTCAACTAGGGCCGCACCGAGGTTGGAGTGAATTGCCGCGCTGCGCGGGTTGATGACCAGCGCCTTACGCCAGGCTGTCGCGGCCTCCTGCATCTTCCCCTGCCCGTACCGAACCGCGCCCAAGCCGGCCCAGGCGTCGAAGCTATTCGGGTCCGCGCGTGTCGCCGATGTGAAAGCTTCCGCAGCCGCCTGGAGCTTGCCCTGGCGGTACAGCGCCATCCCCTGCCGGCACAGGTCAACGGCTGAAGCGGCGAAGCAGACGCTCGCCGCGACCATCAGGCTGATTAGGACCAACTGTGGCAAACAGTCTCTCCGCATTGGAGCCCCTTCTCGGCTATCCTCAGGTAACCCCATTATAGACAACACCACAGTAGAGGTGAAGGCTCCTGCGCATGCTCCTGCAGGTCAATATGCTGTCCGCGGGGAACAGGAAAGCCTCAAGCAACCAGGGCGGAGATGCCCTCATAAACACACGTGTGAGTGGCCGCAGGAGAAGTCGGTTGTTCCGCATCGCCTTCCGCGGCCTCAAGGAGGATGCACCATGCCGGTAATGGACAAGTTCAGCCTGAACGGTCGCGTGGCCGCAGTCACCGGTGGCGCCAGGGGGATCGGCCGTGCGTGCGCTGATGCCCTGCAGGAAATGGGCGCGACGCTGGCGCTCATCGATGTTCTGGAGGACCGGGCGAAGGAATCGGCCGAGGAGATGGGCGCCGGGACGCTCGCCGTGGCCTGCGACGTGACGGACAAGGCCCAGGTCGAAGCAGCGTTTGCGGGGATCAAGGACTCTCTGGGGCGGCTGGATATCCTCGTCAACAGCGCCGGGATCTGCATCTGGGCCCCCGGCGAGGAGATGGCCGAGGACGAGTGGGACAAGGTGGTCGACATCAACCTGAAAGGCACCTTCCTGTGCTGCCAGGCCGCCGCGAAGATCATGATCCCGCAGAAGACGGGGTCGATTATCAACATCGCGTCCATGTCCGGGCACATCGTTAACCGCCCGCAGACGCAGGTTGCCTACAACTCCTCGAAGGCCGCGGTGATTCACCTCACCCGCAGCCTCGCCGTGGAGTGGGCGCAGCACAATGTGCGCGTCAACAGCATCAGCCCCGGGTACACCTTGAGCGAACTGACCAAGCAGTTCCCGCAGTACTTTGACGGATGGATGCCCTACATTCCCATGGGCCGGATGGCTGAACCCGAGGAACTTGTAGGCGCGGTGGTCTATCTTGCCTCGGACGCCGCGAGTTACACCACAGGGCATGACATGGTCATCGACGGCGGCTATACCTGCTGGTAACGGGGTGGGCAGAGGGAGAGATATGATGCGAACAGCCATGGCGATCGCGCTGCTTTCGGCGATGATCGGTGCTGCCGGAGCCGATACGGTGGTGCTCGCGCGTGATGGACAGCCCGCGGCAACCATCGTGCTCCAGGCCGGTGCGGACGTGAAGGTCAAGCAGGCCGCGCTTGATCTTCAGAAGTACGTGCGCCAGATCTGCGGGGTCACGCTGCCGGTTGTTGAGGACGGCAGGCAGGTGGATGGGTCGGGGCTGTACATTGGCAACTGCGAGCCATCCGCGGATGAGGATCTGCCCGCGGCTGACCTGAACCCTGAGAGTTACGCGATCCGCGCCCGCGAGGGCGACCTGTATTTCGCGGCGCGCTGGCCCACCCCCGTCTGCTTTGCAGTGTACTCCTTCATCGAAGATGACCTCGGGGTGCGCTGGTTCGCGCCGGGCAATCTCTGGGAATGGGTCCCGCAGGGCAATCAGGGCGAACTGACCGTGGATGTGGAGAGCCGTGTGGTGGCGCCGGGAACGTCACCGCGAATCTGGTCCGGTCACGCGTGGTTCGACGACTGGAAGGACTGGAACCTGCGCAACAAGACGGTGCTCAGTGAGGTGGTCCCTCGCCGGCAATTCCAGAACTTCATCCACAACGTCATCACGCCGCAGAAGTACGGCGAGACCCACCCGGAGTACTTCCCGCTGGTCAATGGCGAGCGGTACATCCCCGAGCCGGGAAACCGCTACTGGCGGCCCTGCGAGAGCAATCCGGAAGTCCAGCGGCTTGTGGTGGAGTACGCGCGCAAGTGGTTCGACGACCACCCGAACATCGATAGCTTCTCGGTGGGGATGGACGACATCTCGCACCTATGCAGTTGCGACAATTGCCGGGCGTGGGACCCGGAGCCGGATTCCTACGAGAAGCGGAAGTTCTCGGACCGCCATTACAAGTTCGTGAATGTCATCGCAAAGGAGATCGCGAAGACCCACCCCGACCGGTATGTCGGGACGCTGATCTACAACATCGCTCGGGAACTGCCGCAGACGGTTGACAAGCTCGAGGACAACGTCTTCGGGTTCATCACGGAGACCAGCGCTCTGTGGTGGCAGGAGGGCAGGCAGGAAGCCGACCACGAGCTCACCCGCCAGTGGGCGCGGCGCTGCAGGCATCTGTCGCGGTACGACTACTACGGCATGGGCACTTTCACCCCGCGCGTCTATCCCCACGCGATGGATGAGCAGATCAAGTTCGACAAGTCCCTGGGACTCGAGGGCATGTACATTGAGGTCTATACGTTCCTGCCCTTCACAGCGCCCATGATCTGGTCGCTGTCGAAGCTGCAGTGGGACCACACGCTGGACATCGACGCGTTGTTGGACGAGTTCTACACGAAGATGTACGGACCCGCCGCGCCCATCATGAAGGAGTACTTCGATATGCTGGAGCGCGAGTGGAACACACCGCGGGAGGGTCGCGCCGGCTGGGTACACCGCAATATCCGCAACCAGGCGCTCGCTGTATCACCGGAAGCCATCGACCGCGGCATGGAGATGCTGCAGAAAGGGATCAACTCCACCGGCGACCCGGACGTGCAGGAGCGCATCGCCATGCACAGGGCTGCGCTGCGCTATGCCGGGTACGCGATCAAGGCCTACAGCCTGTCGCAGGAACTCACGCGGACCGTGGTGGATGATGAGGCGACCGCCGCGGATGTCCTGGCGAAGTTCAAGCTCATGGGTGACATGGCGGCGGAACGAGAGGCATTCTGGGCCGAGTGCCACACGCGCGATGACCTGCTCGGCGAGAACCTGCGAGGTCTCGGCGACCAGATGGGCTACCTGCAGACCGGCAAGATTACCCAGTTGGAGACGGGGGCCGTTTCGGGCGCCATGAAGGCGCTGGCGTGGTACTCGGACAGGGATCCGGCGAAGATGAGGCAGGTGCTGGACGGTCTCGGGGCAAGCGCGAACAACTCGGTGGTGGACACCCTCCGCGCATGGACGTGGGTGCAGGAGACCAAGCCCCAGAGCTTGCTGGTGAACGGGGATTTCGAGGACACAGGCGAGAACGTGGACCGGCCCGAGAAGGATTGGCAGACGACGGGTGCGCCCAGGGGCTGGTCCACCTGGAGCCGGAACCCGTCCCGGACGCGCTTTGAGATGATCGGTGGCAAAGGGCGGAATGGCTCGGTGGCCGCGGCAATCACGGGCGCGGATTCGGGCGTGTTCATCCAGGACCACAAAGTCAGGCCCGGCGAGAAGTACTTGGTGATTGCCTGGGCCAAGCCCGAGCCGGCGGCGGAGCCGTACGGCGTGACACTGAGTGTGCGGTTCCGCGACGAAAAAGGCGCGTGGCATGCGCGGCGGGACCTGGAGCCGACCGTGACCGCCGCCGGGGAGAACTGGCAGCCGCTGGTGGTGTTGGTCACCGTCCCGGAGGGAACGGGGAGCCTCCTGGTCATGCCCGGCGCATCGGGGCAAGGCGAGGATGCCCGGGTGCTGTTCGATGATGTGGGGCTGTTCAGGTTCGAAGGCTGAATGAGGCGAGACGCTGCGCGCCGGGCAGAGCATATTCCGCCCGGCGCGCGTTCATCATATGAGGGGCAGATCCCGCACGAGCTGGTTCCCGTAGCGCGCCGCCGTGGTCACGAAATTGGAGGGGAAATCCCCCGCTGGCGACCAGATCACGTAAGCCTGGCTGCGCAGCACGCCCGCCTCGATCCGGGCGCGAGTGCGGCAGTGCCCGTCCAGCAGGTAACGCTTGTAGCGGTCATCCACGAAGTGCTCCTCCACGATGATCGGGATCTCCAGGTTGCCATCGCGTACCCGCTCGATCACGACCTCCAGCTTGTCGGCCTCGATGCCATTCTGCGTGGCGATCAGGTCATGCAGAGAAACGTTTCGCATTTCCCAGCGCACGTCGATATGCATCTGCTGGTAGACGCCGAGG
>JAGPGE010000415.1 GCA_018056145.1 Armatimonadota bacterium | reverse complement strand
GTAGGAGCGGGCTTGCCCGCGACTGCCTTTCGCCGTTACCCGGTGGCCGTCGGCACCGTCTTTGATTGCTCGCCCGATGCCGCAACTCACTCAGCCATTCAGTCTCATTGTAGGAGCGGGCTTGCCCGCGACTGCCTTTCGCCTTTCGCCGTTGCCCGTCCGCACCGTCTTTGATTGCTCGCCCGATGCCGCAACTCACTCAGCCATTCAGTCTCATTGTAGGAGCGGGCTTGCCCGCGACTGCCTTTCGCCGTTGGCCGTCCACCATCATGCAGGAGTTGACCCCCTGATGCCCAACTACATCCTTCCCGGACCGAAATCCGCCGAACTGCTCAAGATCGGCGAGCGATACGAATGCAAAGGCTATGCCGGGCATGCGCCCCTCGTCTGGGAGAGCGCGTCCGGCTGCATCGTCACAGACGTCGATGGGAACACCTACATCGACTGGACCAGCGGCGTCCTGGTGACGAATGTCGGCCATTGCCACCCCCATCACGTCCAGATGATTCAGGACGCCGTGGCGAAGCTGATGTGCCCCTATGCCTACCCCACCCCGGAGCGCATCACAGTCTCCAAGCGCCTGGTGGAGTCAATGCCCGCCTGCGCGAAGAACCTGGACCGCTGCTTCATGCTCACCACCGGATCGGAGGCCACCGAGGCAGCCATGCGTCTTGCGAGGCGCTTCACCGGCAGGCATGAAATCCTGTCCTTCTGGGGCGGGTTCCACGGCCGCACCGGGACCGCGATGAGCGCCGCCGGGAGCATCGGCACCAAAAAGCAGTGGGGCCCACTCATGCCCGGCCACATCTATGCGCCCTATGCCTATTGCTACCGCTGCCCCTTCGCCATGAAGCCCGAAAGCTGCGGCTTCCACTGCCTGGGCTTCCTGGACCACGCCATGCAGACCGCCTCCACCGGGGATCTCGCGGCGGTCATCGTGGAACCGTACCAGGGCGGCGCGGGCTTCATTTTCCCGCCCGAGGGCTGGCTGACGCGAGTGCAGCAGTGGGCCGCCGACCAGGGCGCGCTGTTCATCGTTGACGAGGTCCAGGCATCCTTCGGCCGCACCGGCAAGTACCTGTGCATCGAGCACGAGGGTCTCACGCCGAACATGCTCTGTCTGGGCAAGGGCATCGGCAGCGGCATGCCCACCGCGGCGCTCATGGCCGAGGCGCGGCTGTTCGACATCCTCGAATCCGGTGAGATGAGCAGCACCAGCGGCGGGAACCCCATCGCCTGCGCGGCCTGCCACGCGGTGCTGGACATCATGGAGAGCGAGAACCTGGCGGAGAACGCGGCAGCGGTTGGCGCGGGGATGATCGAGCGCTTCGAGGGCATCAAGGATCGCTGCAATATCCTGGGCGACGTGCGCGGCAAGGGGCTTGTCATCGGCCTGGAGTTCGTGAAAGACAGCGCGACGAAGGAGCCCGCGCCGGAAATCACCAACCAGGTGATCCGCAAGATGGCCGAGAAGGGCGTGGTCTGCGGCAAGGTGGGCATCCACGGCAATGTGCTGCGGGTCGCCCCGCCGCTTGTGATCACGAAGGAGCAGGCCGACGAGAGCATCGACGCCTTCGAGGAAGTGATCGGGGAACTGGAGGGGTAGGGCGAGGGGGCGGACGAAAGCATGCGGATAGGAGCGTCACATACGACCTACGGCAACCTCTCGCATGCGGCGAGCGGGGGCGGGTGCTTTGGCGAGAGCATTCAGGGCGCCCACGAAAGGTTCGCCCCCCAGGTGGCTCACCGAGCGAGGCCGCGGATCGATCCCGGCGTCGTCTCTGTCGCTGGACTCACTCGCGGGAAGGGTCGAACGCTCCAATCGCAAAGTGATAGATCCCGACAGCAACCCAAATGGCTATCTTCCATCCAATCGACAGAACTGGCACTGTTTCACGCTCCTATTCCGGTCACGGAATCAGGCGGAATCCTACGAGACCGCTACGCACATCACGTGTCTGGTGCCATCATCTGTCAATAGTGTATGTGGGGAATTCTGGGTAGGTGGTTGGGGCTGAGGCCGTACAGCCCCCGACATGGGGCGAGACAAGATTGGCCACGGGTGGAGTGGAGCGAAGCGGAACGGAACCCGTGGGACCAGCGACAGTATGTGCCTTGAGCCCCCTAATGGGGGCGACACAATACTGTGCCACCATACGGGTGTGTCGCCCCTTGTCAGGGGCTCTTGGGGCATTCTCAGGCCGCGTGAGTCCAGGGGCTGCGTCCCGCTACGCGGGCCTTACCCTGGCTATCCTTGTACCGCCCGCTTCGCGGGCTGTGAGGCCAAGGCCACGGCCCAAGAGCACCGTAGTACGCAGTATGGGCCGAACACAGCTCGCCATCGCCCCACAGCCCACCGCCTTTCGGGGAACGCACCCTGCAATGGCTCCCCCACTGGCGCGAATCCGCGGATTCGGCTACAATCCCACCATCAATCATTCCCTGTGAAGTCCCCCTCCGTAACTGGCTGCAGGGCTGGAGACGATCAACGCACTCGATGACACCCAAGGAACGCATCCGTAACTTCTGCATCATCGCTCACATCGACCACGGCAAGAGCACTCTCGCCGACCGTATGCTGGAGCGCACTGGAGCCATTAGTGAGCGCGAAATGATGGACCAGGTCCTGGATTCCATGGACCTCGAGCGCGAGCGCGGCATCACCATCAAGGCCAGCGCGGTGCGCATGCAGTGGCAGGCCGCCGATGGCGAAACATACCTGCTCAACCTCATCGACACCCCCGGCCACGTGGACTTCCAGTATGAGGTCTCCCGGGCACTGCGCGCCTGTGAGGGTGCGGTTCTTCTCGTGGATGTCAGCCAGGGCGTGGAGGCCCAGACTGTCTCCAACGCCTATCTCGCGCTGGAAGAGGGCCTCGAGATCATCCCGGTTGTGAACAAGATCGACCTGCCGCTGTTCGACCGCGATCATGCCTGCGAGGAGATCGAGCAGACCTTTGGGCTGGATTCCGAGGAGATTGTCTTCACCTCCGGGAAGACCGGGGAAGGCGTCGCCGAACTCCTGCAGGCCATTGTGGACCGCGTCCCGCCACCCGCGGGCAAGGACGATGACCCGCTTCGGGCCCTCATCTTCGACTCCGAATTCGACCAGCACCGGGGCGTTGTCGCCTACATCCGCGTCGAGGACGGGCTTGTGAAGCCGGGCGACCGCATTCGCATGATGGCCGGGGGCAAGGAGTTCGACGTCACGGAGGTCGGCGTCTTCAGCCCCGCCATGACCCGGACGGATTGCTTGCCTGCCGGCCATGTTGGGTACCTGATGGCGAATGTGAAGGGCGTCAAGGATGCCCGGGTGGGCGATACCATCACACACGCGAAGAACCCGGCGACCGAGCCCTTCCCGGGGTACCGTCCCGCGAAGCCCATGGTATTCTGCGGCCTGTATCCCACCGACAACGCGGACTACCGCAACCTGCAGGATGCGCTGGACAAGCTTTCCCTGAACGATGCCTCACTCAAGTACGAGCCGGAGACATCCGCAGCCCTGGGCTTCGGGTTCCGCTGCGGGTTCCTGGGCCTGCTGCACATGGAAATCGTCCAGGAGCGTCTCGAGCGCGAGTATGACCTGGACCTCGTTGCCACCGCGCCCAGCGTCGTGTACCGGATCATGAACAAACGCGGCGAAGTGTTCGAGGTGGAGAACCCCGCGCAGATTCCGGAAGCCGGCGAGATTGAGGTATTCGAAGAGCCTGTTGTGAACGCGACCATCATGTCCCCCCAGAAGCATGTTGGGGCGTGCATGCAGCTTTCCGAGGACCGCCGGGGCGTCTTCGAAAGAATGGACTACCTGTACGGAGACCGTGTGGCTCTCCATTACAGGCTTCCCCTGGGCGAGATCATCGTGGACTATTACGATGCCCTGAAGTCCTCGACCCGGGGCTATGCAACCTTGGACTACGAGCTTGCGGGCTATCAGGAATCCGACCTGGTGAAGGTGGAGATCTCGATCAACGGCGACCCGGTGGATGCTCTCGCGGTCATCACCCACCGGCAGTTCGCGGACAGGCGCGGTCGGAGCATCTGCAGTAAGCTCAAGGAGACCATTCCGCGGCAGCTGTTCGAGGTGCGAATTCAGGCCTCCATCGGCGGGCGGGTGATCTCCTCCACCCGAGTCCAGCCGCTGCGCAAGGACGTACTGGAGAAGTGCTACGGCGGGGACATCACCCGCAAGCGCAAGCTGCTTGAGAAGCAGAAAGAGGGCAAGAAGCGGATGAAGCAAGTGGGGCATGTGGAGGTTCCGCAGGAGGCCTTCATGGCGGTGCTGCAGTTGGACTGAGCCAGATGCGGGAGGGCTTCGCCGATGCTCGCCAGCGAAATCCACATGCGCGACCCGTGGATCATGCCCCACGAGGGCACATACTACCTCACCGGCTCGACAGGAGACTTCTGGGGTAAGGAGACCGGCGGGTTCCGCTGCTACAGTTCGAAGGACCTCATCGACTGGACCGACCACGGGTTCATCCTGCAGCGCCAGGAGAACCCGACCTGGGCCGCATACCAGTTCTGGGCGCCCGAGATGGTATACCGCAAGGGACGCTTCTGGCTCTTCTACTCTGGCAACTCCGACACCACCTGCCGGGGCACCGGCGTCGCCGTGAGTGACTCCCCGCTGGGGCCCTTTGTGAATGTCTCCGACCAGCCACTAACCCCGCCGGAATGGGAGTGCCTCGACGGACACCTGTTCACTGATGACGACGGCGCCGAGTGGTTCATCTACGTTCACGAATGGGTGCAGTGCGAGATCGGCGAGATGTGGGCCCAGCGCATCGCCCCGGACTACTCGGAGTTGGTGGGAACGCCCCACTTCCTGTTCCGGGGCAAGTCCGCGACCTGGTGCAACAACGTGATCGACGGCCCGATGATGGTCCTGCGTGACGGGGTGTACAACCTGTTCTGGTCCAGCTTCAACGCCCGCGACGGCTATTGCACAGGGTTCGCCACCGCCCCGACCATCACCGGACCGTACCAGCAGTCGGCGGAGCCGGTCATCGCCCAGGATGGCGGCCACAACTGCGTCTTTCGTGGGTTCGATGGAAAGTCCTACACCAGCTTCCATAGGCCGAACTCCACGCCCAATGAGCGGGTATGGATCGCGGAGATCGAGCAAGCGGACGGCGTGTGGAAGCTGAGCAGTCCCGTGGGCCGGTGACTTACGCTCCGCCTCCAGTCGCGGAGTCTCCCCAGTGATACGCGTGGCGCACGCGTCCCCGCCTGTGCGGTCGTCTTTCCCGCTTCCAGTGGGCATGTTGAAGCGGGCTTGCCCGCCGAGCGCTGTTGCCTTCCTCCTCATCTCCTTAACGTAGTCTCTCTGAACCTCTTTTCTCTTGATCCGTCCATGCATGCGTGAGAGCATCCCGCGCCGCCCTTGATCATCAGGAGTGATCGCTTATGCACCGCTCAATCCCCGGCCTTCTTACCTTTATTGTCTGTCTCGGATGCGCCTGCGCCGAGCCGACTCCCTACGCCTCCCAGCCCGGGCCGTACACGGTCAGCGTTGTCGAGCAGGACTGGACCGACACCGCGCGCGACCGGGTCATGCCCGTGCGCATGTACGTCCCCGACGGCGCGGACGGCCAGCTTCCCGTAATCGTCTTCTCCCACGGTCTCGGCGGCACCCGAAGCGGGTACGAGTACCTGGGCCGACACTGGGCGAGCTACGGCTACCTTTGCGTCCACATTCAGCACCCGGGCAGTGATGATGCCGCGTGGCGCGGACAGGCCGACCCGATGGCGAGCATGAAGGCCG